>JAGVEK010000537.1 GCA_020058315.1 Candidatus Zixiibacteriota bacterium | reverse complement strand
ATCGACGCGACCGCCAAAGACCCGAATGGCATCGGATTTGGGGGCATCGGCTACGCAAAGGGTGTGAAGGTGCTGTCGATTGCCACCGACGAGAAGTCGGAGTATTCGGAGCCCACGGAGGCCAATATCGCCAGTATGAAGTATCCGCTCGCTCGTTACCTGTACTGGTACTCGGCCGGTGAGCCAGTAGGTGATGTCAAGAAGCTGGTGAACTGGATTCTGAGCAATGAAGGGCAGAAAGTGGTGGCGGAGGTCGGGTACTTTCCGCTGCCGAAGAAGGTCACGACCCTGCAGAAGAAAGACAAGTGACGCGCATGAGTGAGGGCAAGTCAGTGGCGCCGCATGTCCCCAACATGGGGCCGGATTGGCAGCAGTATTCGGTGCGTCCGGGTGACCGGCGGCGCGACCTCTGGATGGGAAGACTGATCAGCGCCATTGCCTTCTCGGCCATCGCCGCCATCATCCTGATCTTCCTTTTCATCGGACGAGAGGCAGCGCCGGTAATCACTTCATCCGAAGTGCATCAGGAGGTAACGGTTGCCAAGATGATTGTTCCTCTGGAGACTCGGCCTGGCAAGCCGAAGATGTACCTTTGGCAGCCCGTGTCTGAGACGCCGAAATACTCCCTGCCGCCACTTCTCCTTGGGTCACTCAAGGCGACTCTTGTTGCGATTCTTTTTGCGGCGCCGTTCGCCATTGGCGCCGCGATCTACAGTTCCGAGTTCGCACCGCCGCGAATACGCGAGATGATCAAGCCGGTCATCGAGATGCTCGCCGGGATTCCGTCCGTGGTGATGGGCTTTTTTGCGCTCATGGTGCTGGCGAGTGTGTTGAAGGACACATTTGGCTGGAAGTTTCGTCTGAACGCCACCAATGCCGGGATCGCGCTGGGGATTGCCATCATACCCGTCATCTACACCGTTGCCGAGGGAGCGCTGCGGGCTGTTCCCCGGCAGATTCGTGAGGCGGCACAGGCCCTCGGGGCAACCCCCTGGGCCACGGCGCGACGGGTGATTCTGCCGGCAGCGGCGCCGGGGATTTTCGCCGGAGTGATGCTGGGGCTTGGCCGCGCCATCGGGGAGACGATGATCGTCCTCATGGCATCGGGTAACGCGGCGATCTGGTCACCGCACCTGACCGACTCCATTCGAACAATGTCCGCAACGATCGCGGCCGAACTGGCCGAGGTCGTGAATGGCTCCGCCCATTACCATGTACTTTTCTTCATCGGCGCGCTCCTGTTCTTGCTGACATTCCTTGTCAATTCGCTGGGTGAACTTTATGTCGGACGCCTGCGGCGGCGGCTCACTGGGGTGTCTGGATGATGGCAGACCCGGCAGCGGTCCATGTCACAACTGATCAGGGTGCTGTATCGATCCTTTCCCATCGGAGATTCCGATTCCTCCGGCATGTGTCTCCGTTGCCGATCTTGACAGGCTTCCTGACACTCTGTGTCGTGGCCATGCTGGTCATCGTTCTCTGGAACATCATCGCCGGCGGGATCGGCGGACTCACGTGGGAGTTTCTCACCGCTAGTCCAACGGAGGGAATGACGAAGGGCGGCATCTTTCCCGCCATATTCGGTACCGTCTTTCTTGTATTCCTCATGACAGTGTTTGCGATCCCTGTCGGTGTGGCCACGGCGGTTTTCCTGCGATACTACGCACGGCCGGAGTCGAAACTGGCGAGGCTGGTGCGGGTGGCGGTCAACAATCTCGCCGGGGTCCCCTCGATCGTTTTCGGTCTCTTCGGTTTGGGTTTTTTCATTCAGTTTGTGGGCAGGGGAATCGACAAGGCATTTTACGGAGGCGATCTCGCCTTCGGCCAGCCGGCGATCATCTGGGCCTCGCTGACGCTCGCTGTTTTGACCCTGCCGGTTGTCATTGTCACCACCGAAGAGGCAATGCGCGCGATTCCACGCGATTACATCGAGGCGTCGTATGCGCTCGGCGCCACCCGCTGGCAGACGATCCGCCACGTGGTGATCCCCAATTCGATGACCGGTATTCTGACGGGCGGAATCCTGGCAGTGTCCCGTGGCGCGGGGGAGGTCGCTCCGATCATGTTTACCGGCGCCGCCTATTACCTCCCGTATCTCCCGGCGAAATTGAATGACCAGTTCATGGAACTGGGGTATCATGTCTATGTGCTGTCGACCCAGTCGCCCGACGTGGAGAAGACTCTGCCGCTTTTGTATTCGACCGTGTTGGTTCTGCTGCTTCTGACATTCGCCCTCAACGCTCTGGCCGTTGTCATCCGCATGCGGCTGCGGCTGCGACAGGCAGGATAGCCGGCAAATGACCGCGCTCAACCATTCGCATATTGCTGCAAAGCAGCCCGAGCGTGTTGTAGTGGGTCCGCCACCTGTCAAGATCCAGGTGCGTGGGTTGAATTTCTTCTACGGTTCCAATCAAGCGCTCAGAAATGTGGACTTCGACGTTATTACCCACGCCGTCACCGCATTGATCGGGCCTTCGGGTTGCGGGAAGACCACCTTTCTGCGCACGATGAACCGGATGAACGACCAGATCCCCGGCGCACGTGCCGTGGGAACGGTTCTGCTCGATGGCACGGACATTCACGGCCCCGATGTTGACGTCACCGCGTTGCGCCGCCGCGTCGGGATGGTCTTCCAGCGGTCCAATCCGTTTCCCAAGACGATCTATGAGAATGTCGCGTTCGGACTGCGAATCGCGGGAATCCGCGACCACTACGTGATCGATGAGGCGGTCGAAAACTCGCTGCGGCTGGCGGCTCTGTGGGACGAGGTCAAAGACAATCTGAATGGTCTGGCTCTGCAACTGTCCGGTGGACAGCAGCAACGTCTGTGTATCGCCCGTGCGCTTGCGGTCAAACCCGATGTCCTGCTCATGGATGAGCCCGCCAGCGCTCTCGATCCGATCTCCACCGGCAAGATCGAAGAGCTGATCGAAGATCTGAAGAGCCGTTACACGATTGTGATTGTCACACACAACATGCAGCAGGCGGCGCGCATTTCGGAATACACCGGCTTCTTTTACATGGGCGAATTGATCGAATACGGTCCAACGGTGAAGATCTTCACGACTCCGTCTGAGAAGCGGACGGAAGATTATGTGACAGGGCGATTCGGATGAGGTCTGGCGAAGTGATCCGTCACTCCCGCGAAATGCGTGTTGCAATGGTGCGCGGAGGGAGTATCCAGTGGTTTGTGGCGATGAGATTGCTTCGCTTCGCTCGCAATGACTGCCTTCCTCATCTTCGGAACCAAATGTCACGTGTGTCATTGCGAGGAGCGACTGGGCCGCAGGCCCACGGAGTGACGAAGCAATCCCACAGTTCCAATGTCCCTGATCTCTTTCCGTGGATTCTTTCAAGCCGTCCTTTCACGGCAATGACGAGTGGTCCAATATCGAATCACGCTTGGCTGCCTCGATGAGATCCAGGCGGGAGTGAAACTTGCGCAGAAGCGCTGTGCCTGAGAGCATCATTAACGCAGGGAATCGGACATGCATCGACACTTTGACCAGGAACTCGGAACACTGCGGGAAAACCTGCTCACCATGGGGGCTCTCGTCGAGTCGATGATCACGCAGGCGGCACGCCTGCTGGATCAGTACAACACGGATGCCGCCTTACAGATCGAGGCGAACGAACGGGAAGTTAACATTCTGCATTCGTCCATCGATGATGCCTGCGTGCGGCTGCTTGTGCTGCGCCAGCCGGCCGCCGCCGATATGCGGCTGATCGCGGCCGCGCTCAAGATCAATGGAGAACTCGAACGAATCGGCGATCAGGCCATCAATATCCTGCAGCGCGCCCAGCAATTGGACAAGCCCGGCGAATGGCCGCGAATCGAGTTGGGATCGCTAATCCACACCGCCTCCGGCATGGTCATGGCGGCGCTCGATGCCTTCGTCAAGAAGGATGTGCCGCTGGCACGCAGAGTACTCGAGGACGAGAAGGCGGCGGATTCGCTTCGCGATCAAGCGGTGGACGTGCTCTTGGCCAAAGCCGAGGAGCGGACGTTCAGCTTCGCCCACATCATGCAACTCATCCTGGTCACGCACCACCTCGAACGAGTTGCCGATCACGCCACCAACATCGCCGAGGATGTCATCTACTTTGTCCAAGGTCTCGATATTCGCCACCACCGGATGGAGTAGCGCGACGAAGGGCGGTGACACTCCCTCAAGAATCCGTTGGAACTCAAATCTGAGGCGGACTATCTTGGTTTGAGTATGTGCGGGGCGCAGGTGTCCGGCTCTTATGCTTGGCGATATAGCGCTGGTTGAAACGACATGAACCTGCAGGAAACACCGCCAGTGCTCCCGAGTCGAATGGAAGACAGGCGGGCTGCTGATGGGCAATCAGGTCTGACTGAGAGTCTTGCCCGGCTGGCGCTCGAGCGCGCCGACTCTCTGCAGGAGAGCGTGGTTCTGGTTTGGGAGAGTGAGGCTCCCCAGATCGATCCTCTCCACTGGCTGGAATTGGAGCCGGGAGCCCCGTCATTTTACTGGAAAGGGCGGACGGGGCAGATTGAATACGCTGGGGCGGGAGCGGCGTTCGTTTTGAGAGGAACTGGCCCCAGTTCGCTGGCTGACACGTGCGCGCAGGCGGATCGCGTTCTCGATCAGCGAATCGTATGCGCGCCTCTTGCGCACGATATCGAGCCGCGATTCTTCGGCGGATTTGCGTTCGATCCCGGCAACAGTGGTGGGTCGTCGTGGTCCGGGTTTGGCGATGCGCTGTTGATTCTGCCGGAGGCGCTGCTGATTCGTTCGTCAGGGCAGAACCGTCTCGTTTTGGCGCTCGTGGTATCTCCGCGTGAGCGTGTTGAAGACGTGCTTACTGCCGGAAGGAAGGTCGATGCGCACTATCATGCGCTGGTCGCCGGTGATTTCACGTCGCTAGGTTCGGTGACCAGTCTGATTGAATCCGATGTTTCTCTGGAGAGATGGTCGGACTCCGTGCGATCCGCGCTTGCGCGAATCCAGGCGGGTTCGCTGAACAAGATCGTGTTGTCGCGCCGATTCTGGCTCCGGAACACGCAACTGCGCACCTGGCCGGTTATGTACCGTCTCCGAGAGCGGGTGTCCTCCTGCTTCCACTTTGCGTTCGATCTCGGCGGCGGGCGTTCATTTCTGGGAGCCACGCCCGAGCGCCTGTTCCACCGCAGAAACAACAAAGTGGAAACGGAGTGCATCGCCGGGACGGCTGTTCGGGGAACGGACGCGGATTCCGATGGGTCGCTGGCGGAACATCTGTTGTCGAACCCCAAGGAACGGCTGGAGCATTACTATGTAGTTGAGGACATGCTACGCTGCCTGGGAGACCTCTGTGACCGGCTCGACGTGAGTACCAGTCCGCATGTTCTGAAGCTGGCGACCCTCCAGCACCTTATCGCCAAAGCGCGGGGGGATCTCAGACCGGGGACTTCGACCGGCGATATCCTTTCGTTGCTGCATCCCACACCCGCGGTTGGAGGCTCGCCTCGTGATGCCGCACTGGCGTCAATCAGGGAACTGGAAGGGGAATCACGCGGATGGTATGCGGGCCCTGTTGGCTGGTACGCCCGCGATGAAGCCGAGTTCGCCGTTGCCATCCGGTCAGCACTGCTGGCGGATAGTCACGCATGCATATTCGCCGGTTCGGGAATCGTGCAGGGCTCAACTCCCGATGAAGAATGGCAGGAAACTGAGGACAAGGCTCTTGCCTTTGTGGATGCACTCCGGTGACGGATTCCCTGGCCACTGCT
>JAGVEK010000532.1 GCA_020058315.1 Candidatus Zixiibacteriota bacterium | reverse complement strand
GGATTGCCCAAAGGACGCCGGCCACGATGGGGATTGTGCCCAGCAGGGCCCAGCGGCTCGGCAATTCGGAGAGTATCAATGAGGCCATCGCGGTGGCAACGAGGGGTTCTCCCAGGATCGTCGTGGCGACCGTGTGAGCGCGGAAGTGACGGAGCGCACGGTTGTAGAGTGTATGTCCGATGACCGATGGCCCCAAAGCTGCCAGTGCCATCCACAGCCAGCTCGAGGCCGGAAATCCCGACAGCGGACTGCGAATGGCCACTGCCCAGATTCCGAGAATCAGAGCCGCTGTCGAATAGGCCAGCAGTACGTAGCCAAGCGTTGAGGCGGTCTGTCGCACCTGCCGCCCAACCACCAGGTATGCGGCCGCCATGACTGCGCCAATGAGTGCCAGCATGTCTCCGTGCCATCCGCCAATCTGTGGATTCCCCCCGGAGATCACGGCCGCTCCGGCCAGAGCGAGGGTGATCGCGGCGAATGCCGCGGGGCGTACCCTCTCACGCAGATACCAGAGGCCGAGAAGCGCGGCAAAAACCGGCTGGGTTGTGACAATCAGAACGGAATTGGCAACTGACGTGTGGGAGAGTGAACTGATCCAGGAGCCGAAGTGAAGCGCCAAAAAGGCTCCCGCGACGATCGAACGCCAGAATGCCCCCCGATCCAGCCCTTCCAGATCACGCCCTTGCCGGATGAGCACGATAACGGCAATGGTCGCTGCCGCGAACAACATGCGATAGAAAGCGACCGTGATCGGAGGAGCATTGGCCAGGCGGATGAGAACTGCGGCAGGGCCAACACAGAGGACCGCGAGCAGAAGCCAGAGTGGCGACGATCGCTCGGTAGAGGGCGTCATGTTTGCAGGGGATCCCGTGACTGGACGACCAGGTTGCTATCGGCGTTCAGGGAAAAGAGTCTCGTAGGCCGATTGAGAGAACCCAATGACAATCTTCCCATTCGCGACCAGGATCGGCCGGCGCAGCAGGGTTGGGTCGGCGATAATTGACGCCACCGCTTCTTTCTTCGTTGGGAGCTTCTTATCCCAGCGATGCTCTTTATACGATTTGGCCCGCGTGCTCAGAAGTTCGGCCAGGGGACTGGAGCCCATCAAGCGCGAGAGTCCGTCAGCGGTGAACGGCTCCTTGAAAAAGTCCCGGATTTCGAGAGCGACTTCGCGTTCCTGCAAGAAACTTCTTGCTTTGACACATGATGTTCAGGTGAACTTGCCGTAGAGCTTTACTCTCGTTTTGACCATGGATTCTCCGTAGCCCTCGTGGCACATCCCTTGACGCCAGTTTAAGGTAAGCTCTCAGAGTGAGTTGGTGCGTTTACAGCCGCGGTCAGGGCTGGTCTCAGCGCGGTTCATTCTTCTTTCCACCGCTTGGGCGGTTCGATCCCGAGCAATCGCAGAGCGACAATCAACTGCCCGCGGTGATGTGCATCGTGCTCCAGCATCACCAGCGTTGCCCGATGGGGTGTCATGACGAAATCGCCAGGGTACGACAAATCCTGCTGCCAAGCGTCTTCCGGAAGGTGCGCGAGCACATCGCCCGCATGAGCGGTGAGATGTTCCAATCGCGAGAGGGGGCCGTCGGTATGCTCGTATGGGAGGCCGGTGATACCGGCCATCGCGGCAATCGGTCCAATCATGTATTCGAGATTTTCCGCCAGATGCTCGATCTGTTCTCCGACCGCCATCATTTTGGGGGCCGGCCAGAAGTCGTGCTTGTCCGCCGGGAAGGCGCCCGCCACCTCCAACGTGGCATGGAGCGCCGTTTCCATATACTCAACGATGGGATGGGCCACGTTCATCCTCCTGTCTTGACGGAGATCGAAAGACCATCACGGATGGGAATAATCACGCTGAAAAACCCGGGATCGGCGAAGATCCGCCGGGTGAATTCGCGAATTCCGTTGGTGGAAGCGTCATTCATCGAAGAGTCCAGCACTCTGCCGCTCCAGAGAACATTGTCCGCGATCAGCATTCCTCCCCGGCGCAACCGCGGCTTCGCCAGCTCGAAGACCTCTGGGTACCGTTCTTTGTCTATATCGCAGACAACCATGTCAAATGGCCCCGTTTCGGCGGCGAAGAGGTCGATCGCATTGCCGGTGCGCAGATCGGTTTTTTCGAGAAGGCCACCTTGGCGGAGGTATTCGCGACCCAGGGCCGCGTTGCCCGGGTCAGTGTCTGTCCCGATCACCATTCCCCCATCAGGCATCGCCTTGGCCATCCAGTACATCGAGTATCCGTAACCGGACCCCAGCTCGAATATCCGCCGCGCGCCGCAGATTATTGTCAGCGCGAACAGCAGCCGGCCGCACTGCGGTCCCAGCGACGGGAAATTCTGGGAGTGACCGTAATCCTCCATGGCGCGCAGTGTTGGGTCGGAGGGCGGGCGGGTCACCTCCAGGTAATCGTGGATCAAGGGTAGAGTGATGTCCATCGGTGTAGCCCTTCGACTCAGTGCCCCCGAGATTCGAGGTAGCGTTCGGCATCGATGGCCGCCATGCATCCGCTGCCTGCGGCCGTCACTGCCTGACGGTAGACGTGATCCTGAACATCACCGCAGGCGAAGACCCCTTCGACCGAGGTCTTGGTCCCATCGTGGGTGATCACATACCCCTTTTCGTCGAGTTTCACCTTCCCGTTCAGAAAACCGGTGTTCGGTACGTGGCCGATCGCCAGAAATAGCCCCTCGAAGGGGATCTCGCGCTCCGATCCGTCGGCCGTATTCTTGATTCGCAACGCCCGGACTCCCGTGTCGGGTGATCCCACAACTTCCGTGACCGTGGTATTCAGCAAGAATTCAATCTTCGGATTCTCCTTCGCCTTCTTCTGCATGATCTTCGATGCCCGGAATTGATCGCGGCGATGGATGATGGTCACCTTATCGGCGAATTTGGTCAGGAAGGTGCCTTCCTCCATGGCCGAGTCCCCGCCGCCAACCACGGCGATTTTCTTTCCCCGGAAGAAAAATCCGTCGCAAGTGGCACACGCAGAAACTCCATGTCCCATCATGCGAGTCTCAGATTCCACCCCCAGCAGCAGAGCGCGGGCACCGGAAGCGATGATCACAGCATCACCGGTGAATTCGCCCCTGTCGGTCACGACCTTGTGCGGCGGGCCGGAGAAATCGACGCCGATGACGCGCAATGATCTGATGGTCGAGCCGAAGCGCTGCGCCTGCTCGCGCAGGTTGTTCATCAGTTCTGGACCGAGAATCCCGGTGGGAAACCCGGGGAAATTTTCCACTTCGGTGGTGATGGTCAGTTGCCCGCCCGGCTGCTCGCCTTCGAAGACAAGCGGGGCCAGATCAGCGCGTGCGGCATAGATCGCTGCCGTGAGTCCGGCCGGTCCGGAACCGATGATAATGACTTTGTAATGAGTCTGAGGCATGGCCTGCTCCTGATTTTCTTGCCGTCTGTTGAGCCCGCGTCGGGCGGGCTGGTTCCAAGGTTATGGGATTAGCCGCTTTGAAGTCAACCCGGTGCTTCTTCCGAGACCGCCCGGGATCGCCAATCTCCCGATTGGCGCTG
>JAGVEK010000149.1 GCA_020058315.1 Candidatus Zixiibacteriota bacterium | reverse complement strand
TCATTCACCGGACGGCTGGAATGCCGACCCTCCGTACGATCCCGACGGGTGGGGACTGCAGATATTCCCTGTGCAGACCGCTGACCGGAGCCTGATCAGATCATTCAAGGAATCGCCGACAACAGTCGCGATCGTGCGCCTGGCGGGAATTGGCGACAACGAGTTGAAATCCGCGGCTTTTCGCGTCGCCAAGCCCGTCAGCCTGCGAATCTATGCCGTCGGCGAATACGATCGCTTCGGGGACAGGATGGCGGACTACGCCTGGATCGTTCGCGCAGGCCGGACCGAGAAAGTCTGGTCGATGACCGGCACAAACGCCCGGCCCGCCGGAGGCGCCGACAAAAACCGCCTTTTCGACGGTGTGGTTCCCTTCAGTCCGGGAGATTATATAGTGTATTATGCCTCCGATGGTTCGCATTCCTATGCTGGGGGGTGGAACTCTTCTCCGCCTTACGACCAGAAATCGTACGGCGTGACAATCTACCCGGCGGATTCCGCCGGCGATGCGTCTGAGATCACACTAATTCCCCAGGGAGATATTCCCAAAGCGAATCTCCTTGTGGAGGTCACGGCGGTGAGAAGCGATGAGGACGTGACGAGATCTTTCTCCCTGAGCTCACCGACGCGTGTCCATATCCATGCCGTCGGCGAGGGAACCCGCGGCGGGATGGCCGACTACGGGTGGATCGAGAACGAACTAACGGATGACGTCGTCTGGGAAATGACCTACCGCAAGACCGTCCATGCCGGGGGGGCCGGCAAGAACAGGGTGGTCGACCAGACGATTCTCCTGGACAAGGGAGATTACATCGTTCACTACGAGACCGATGGGTCTCATGCGTTCGGTGACTGGAATGATGCTCCTCCGGATGATCCCGGCTCGTGGGGTATTACTGTAACACGCGCCGAACGAACCAGCGAGTAGCGAAAGATCCGTGTTTCCGGAGGATTCGTCCAACGGAGTGCTGAAGAAGCCCCGACCGGGAACGCGAAGGGCGGACAAGAGTGTACGGCCCGCCAAACAATTGGATATCAGGTAAGCCGGACCCGGTGCGGCGGGCTGGGTGCCACGGGTCTTCAGCCCCGTGTGTTTGTGGGGGGAAGAGGCTCCACGGATCCTGTCGGTTCATGCATAACTAATGATAACAAATCGGCAAGCCGTGCCCGGACGCTATCGGGACCGCGAGGATCGGCAAGTCGTGCATTTCTTATGCAATCCTCAATAATGGCGGTGTGAACTCTCAGTCGCGGTTCGCGAAGTGCGGGTCCAGGGACACTTCGACTTCTGACGGTGAACGCGGCAGCTTCAGCGCTTCGTCGAGCAGTGGTTTCGCCTCGGCATCAGGGGAAATCCACGAGAGGGCGCAGGCGCCATAGAATGCCACCAGGCCGTCCTTCGGATCGAGTTCCCGCGCCATCGCCACCAGGGTCCTGGCTCTGGCGCCATTGCCCAGCGCCGCGGCAGCCATCGCTTCTATCGCTCGCGGGTACGGGTCCACCGGGTCTCGCTTCGCCAATAGCCCCGATTCCTCCAGAGATCTCTCGAATGCTCTCCTGGCTCCCTCCGAGTCACCTTGCAGATGTTGGGTGAGACCCACGTAGTAACAGGAGAGGAACGAAAACGTCTGATCTTGGCACGCGGCGGCAAATGCCTGGGCCGCCGCGGCATGGTTGCCTTCGAACAGTTCCAGCAACCCGAGATCGATCCGCGTGTTCGGATCGCCTTGGAATTGCAGGGACAGCTTGAAGCTCTCACGCGCCTGCCCGAATTGTCCCAGCGCGCGCTGCGCCATGGCCAGGTCATAGTAGGCGCGGCCGCATTTCCTGTCGATGTCGATCGCTTCAGTCGCCGTGGCGGCGCTGCGTTCGTAGTCCTTACGATAGTACCAGATGCGTGTGAGGAGAAGTGCAGCCTCAAGATCGTCTTCGCTCAGGGCGCGCGCCGCCAGAGCGGCACGTTCCGCCTCGTCCAGATCGTGAGCCTCCACGCCGCACCAGCCCAATGACAGATGGGCGGCCAGGTACTTGGGATCGAGTTCGATGGCCCGCAGGAAACACTCCCGGGCTTCGGAGAATTCCCGGCGCATCATGTGGATCCTGCCCAAAGACCGGTGTGTCTCGTGACGCTCGGGATCCAGTTCGAGTGCTTGCCGGCAGTACATTTCCGCTTTCGCCAGAACCGCCATCGAGCGGTCGAAGTACGACATGTACCGGAAGATGGCGACGTCCGCCATACCGGCATAGCCGAGCGCAAATCTCGGATCGCCCTCCAGTGCGGCGCGAAACTCCTTCTCCGCCCAGTCCATCTCCTGCTTGGAGGTTCCCCCGTAGTATTGGACGCCACGGTTGTAGTGCTGAATCACCTTTCCGGCAGGTGTCGTCGGCAGAGTCGGAGCCGCTCCAGCGCCGCCTGCTGTTCCCACGACGAAACAGCGCTCCATTTCCGCGGCGGAAGCGAAGCGGTACCCGGGCTGGGTCGCCAGCGCACGCAGCAGCATCGGAGCCAAGAAGCGCGGCGCATCGGCGAAGACAAATTTCGGCTCCTCCGCCCTCTCGCTGAGAATGGCGTACGAGTAGGCGTAGTAGTTCTGCCAGTCGAAGGGGGGCTTGCCCGTAGCCAGTTGATAGAGCACGGCGCCAACGGAAAACACATCCGATTGCGGCGTGAGCTTCTTGTTCAGGACATGCTCCGGCGAAGCGAATCCCGGCGTCACCCCGATGGTGGACGAGGAGTAGTCGGCATGACGCGCCAGCCCGAAATCGACCAGCTTGGGCACGAACGTCTTGGTCAGAAGGATGTTGCGCGGCGAGATATCGCCATGCACGATCCCCTGCCGGTGCGCCTCCGCGAGTCCCGCCACGATCCCGCTGGCGATCGCACGGTATTCCTCCCATGTCTGCATGCCGGTATCCGTGAAATCCGTCAGCGGAGGGCCGTCGACCAGCTCCATGAAGATGAACCCATTCTGCTCGTCGACGTCATACACCCCGGCGACATTCGGATGCCGCAGCTTCGCGGCGATCTGAGCCTCCTTGAGCGCCTTCGACACGCCGGTCTTCGAGGACATCTTGGAGGCGTCCAGAATCTTCAGCGCCCAATGCGTCTGCAGCCGGGTGTTGAACACCCGGTAGACCGACGCAAAGCCGCCCTCGCCCAGCCTCTCGTCGAGCTGGATGTGCTCCGGCAGGTGGGCTATGATCCCGTCTCGGTCCATGTCGAGTCGTCAGCCTCGCCGCGGTCAACTCTGTTGCGCATGCAGCAAATCACATCACCACCCTCAAAATAAGTATCGGCTGCTCTGGAAGCAACCGCCCTCATGGGAGCTGGGCGGACCCTGTATTTGCGGTACAGCCCAGTCGGATCGATCATCAAGTCACCTGAGGAGGCCGCTGGTTTACAGCACAGGGTTCCCATGCTCATCGTGGTATTTCGCTACCCCTCTGGGCGGGAAAGTGTTATCTTCCGTTGGAGGTAAGGTCTTGTCCGTGCCCGGTCTCGCCGGGCAGTACGATTTGGTTTCCCAGGACCCGGATTGATGCGTTCCCGCGTCTTGGGCGCTCAGAGGAGTTGCAGCAATGAATGCTTGTCGATTGAGTGGGCACATGGCGGTCGCTGAGACCTTTCCCAAATCAAATCGGCGCATGTCGTCGTCGATGTCCATTCTTTGTCCACGCTGAAACCAAGTCTGTTCTGATCTCGTACGACGAAGTAAGACTTCGTCGCTTCTGACCGGGAGGTGTCCATGAGTGGTTTTCGTTCGATTTGGTGCAGCAGAGCATTCGCACAGCTCGCGGGATGTCCCGCCGCCGCGATCCTGATCGGGTATTCCGTGCTGTCTGGCTCCCACGCCAGCGCACAGGGGCTCTGCTTCAACCCAGCGGTGAACTATGCGGCCGGGGATGCCCCACACTCGGTCTTT
>JAGVEK010000105.1 GCA_020058315.1 Candidatus Zixiibacteriota bacterium | reverse complement strand
GGCATTTGGGCGGTGATGCCGCAACGGTCAACCCGTTCCTGGGGCGGGATTCTCTCGAACCATTCTTCGATTACCCGGACAAACTCCCATTTGTCCTTTGCCTGACCTCCAATCCTGGCTCATCGGACATCCAGATGGTGATGGCCGGAGAACAGCGGATCTACCAGCGTATCATTGTCCTGCTGCGCCGCTTCCACAAGCCATGCGGCCTTGTGGTTGGTGCACGGCATACGCCGATGCTGGAAGATGTGCGGCGTCTCGCCGGTGATTGGCCGATCCTGATACCCGGTGTCGGCGCCCAAGGAGGAGACCTTGTCGACGCCGTGTCTGCCGGGACTGCTGGCGGCGCATTTCCAGCGATCATCAACATCTCTCGGGATATCCTCTACGCCTCTCAGGGTGATGACTTTGCAGAAGCGGCGGCCGCGAAGGCGCGCTGGTATGCAGAGGAGATGGCGAAGGCGTTAAAGAAGCCTCCATCTCCCCCAAGAGGCGCAATCTGACGCAGGCAAGCGGAAACGAGCCTCCGATGAAACCGGCCGATCTCCCGAAAATCGTCACCGCCGCCCAGATGCGAGCGATCGATGAGCGCGCCATCCAGGGGATGGGTATCCCGAGCCTGACGCTGATGGAGAATGCCGGACGGGGCGTTGCCACTCTGGTCCGCGACAGAATCTTCGAAGACAGCATCAAGGGCAAGCGTGTCGCTGTGGTGTGCGGGCGGGGGAACAACGGCGGCGACGGATTTGTCGCCGGCCGGTATCTCGCCGAATGGGGGGCTCGTGTCACCTTCTACCTGATAGGCGCGCGCAGTACCATCAAGGGAGACGCCAAAATCAACTGCGACCGCCTGATGAAGGTCCATCTCCCGGTGGTGGAACTCAGCGAGGGCGGGCCCAAACCTCCCTTCAATGAATTCGACTTATTGCTCGACGGTATCTTTGGCACAGGATTCCACGGTCCCATTACCGGTGCCGCCGCCGCCGTGGTCGATGCGATGAATCAATCGAAGACCAGAATTGTCGCGATCGACTCTCCCTCAGGACTTAACGCCGATACCGGAGAATGCGTCGGCCCGCCGCGGCGGGTCATCAACGCTTTCCGGACTGTGACACTCGCGTGTTCGAAAAAGGGGCAGTGGCTCTGGCCGGGACGTTCGAACGTGGGATTTCTTGAGGTCGTCGACATCGGAATCCCCAAAGAAGCTGTGGGCAACGAGGGCGTGAATCTGTCGTTGATCACGGAAGACTTCGTGCGGCATTCGCTGCCGTTGCGCCCTCCCGATGCACACAAGGGAACGTTTGGCAAAGCATTGATCATCGGCGGGGCGGTGGGAATGTCCGGGGCGATTGCCCTTGCCGCTAATGCCTGCATGCGCTGTGGCGTCGGTCTGACCTATGCCGGGTGCCCGGAATCGCTGGCCGATCTGGTCGACATAAAGGCCACTGAGCCGGTCGTGTTGCCGCTCCCCGAAGTGCGGGCGAAGCGTGTTCTGGCGCGGCGCGGGCTGGGCGAAATCATCAAGCATTTCGCACGGGTTGACGCGGTGGCCATCGGGCCGGGCCTGTCTACACATCATGAAACGCAAGAACTGGTACGGCGCCTTGTCGCCCGCCGAATCAAGCCGACGGTCCTCGACGCCGATGGGCTCAATGCCTTCGCCGAAACCCCCGAGACTCTCGCGGAAAAGGCCAATGCTCCTTTGATTATCACTCCACACGCTGGCGAAATGGCCAGGCTCCTTGGCAGTTCCGTCGAATCTATCGCCTCTGATCGCGAAAGCGCAGCCCGGCAGGCGGCTGAGAGGTTTGGATGTATTGTCGTGATGAAGGGAGCGCCGACCTTTGTTGCGGAACCGGGCGGTCAAATCTATCTCAATCCGACCGGCAATTCCGGGATGGCATCGGGGGGTGTGGGGGACGTGCTCACCGGGATCATCGTTTCATTCCTTGCGCAGGGGTGCGAGCCTTTGACGGCGGCTCTGATGGGTGTTTACATCCATGGATTGGCCGGCGACTTCGCGGCGACTGAAAAAGGAGAGCGCTCGCTCGTGGCGTCCGACTTGGTGGAAGCGCTGCCGGAGATGCTGCAGTTTCTCGCTGTTTAGGCGCTGGAACCATGACACCCAAGGGAATCATCGCGGGAATCCTGCTGGTTCTGGTTCTCATCGTGCTGGGCCAGAACACCGAAGTCGTGACGATCCGTCTTCTTGTCTGGAAGATCAGCATGTCGCGCATCGTCCTGATGCTCCTATCGATGCTCGCCGGCGTGGTGATTGGATTCGTTGTCGCACGTCTCACGGACTCCTCCCGCCCCAAGAGCCCATCCCTTCACAAGCCGTAGAGAAACACCTGCGAAGGCATATGTTGCAAGTGTGGCGCGGCCGCCTGTGCCACATTGCTGCGCGCGTCATGTGTGGAGGTATTCAGCCAGCGCCGAGCGTAGCGCCGCTGGCAACGCCATCGGCTTCATCGTGGCGGAATTGACGCAGACATGCTGGGTGATGATCGTGGCGCGCAGGATGTTGTCAGCGCCGGTCAGCCGTGTTTCAACCGTGAACGAGGCGGAACGCAATTCGGTGAGATGAAGATGCGCGGTGATGACTTCACCGTGGCGCATCGGGCGGTGGTATGTCCCCTCGCAGTGGGCAATCGGGATAATGTACGCACGGTCCTCGATCGCTTTGGCTATCCCATGTCCGATGTCGCTGAGGAAGGCCTCATAGGCGTCATGGGTGAAGACAAAGTAGTTGGCGAAGAAGACTATCCCGGCGGCATCAACGTGGTGGATGAGGATCGGGAATGTGCGGGTGTAGGTTTTCATAAGTTAGCCCCTCGACATTGCCAAAGTACAAACCATGTGGCGCGGCCGCCCTCGGCCGCGTGCGCTCGAGAAGCGAGGGCTCCGCGAGTCACGCGGGGCGCGCAGGCGAGGGCGCTTGTGCCACATTGCGGAGGCACGCCACGCCGATCCGAATCAAATCATAATCGACCGTTCCGCCAAGAGATTCGAAGATGGGCTTGAGTCGTTCGATTCCAGTTTGTGCGGCCGCTGAGCGGATCCGGGCAAACGTGTCGGCATCCAACCAGGGGTTTGGCACATTGACGTGATGGGCCTCCAGGTACTCGCTTAAGTACCCGATCGTTGTTCCCCGTGAACTGCCGATGGCAGTAGCCACGTCATCGAGTGAACCGCCCCGATCAAAAAGTTCAAAGGCAAGCGCGCTCGCTTCTTCGCGGCTGTTCGAGTACATGCCCGACTTGCGCGTGG
>JAGVEK010000471.1 GCA_020058315.1 Candidatus Zixiibacteriota bacterium | reverse complement strand
GGACCATTTGCATCGCTGCAGGCCGCTCAGGCAGCGGGCGCCCCGACCATCAACTACGGGTTGTTCATCAACACAGTCATCGATTTTATCATTGTCGCGTTCGTGATCTTTCTGCTAATCAAAGCGATGAACAAGATGCAAAGGCCGGAGCCAGCAGCCGCCCCGGCAACCAAGACGTGCCCCGAGTGTCTGTCGGCCATCCCGATCAAGGCCACTCGCTGCGCGCACTGCGCCATCGTCGTCGCCAAGGCGTGATCCACAACGGTCGGTGTCCACTCTAATTGCCGGCCGTCACCAATCTTCGGGCCTTCGGTCAGACCTCGATGGGGGAACGGCCGCTCTCCGAAATGAGTTCGAGGAGCGGCCTGTTCTCTGTCATCGCGTGTCGTGTTCAGGCAATCACTGCAAGACCATCAGACCCTCCCATTCCGCTCCGACGTGAACCCATCCGACGATATCGCTTCTCTGCAGCATCCGACCCAATCAGTCGTTCTACAGTTCACGACTGCCTTGACTTCGGTACCCCCCGCCTGACACATTGACATCCGTTGGCGGGGAGTCTGGTTCCTGTTTCATTGACCAACCTGCTCGCGGAATCCTTCGATGGCGGCGTCACGCGCACTCCGAAGCCCGCAACCGGGAACTCCATGATCCGGCCCAAGGGGACAATCCGCCGAATGGTATTGGCCGGAGTCCTCGGGGCAAGCCTCCTGGCGGCGGTCATCTTCCCCGGCGGCGGCTTCTGCGGAGACGTGACTGAGCGCGTCATTGACCTGTCGGTCCCGGCGGAGCAGTTGCCATACAAACTGACCAGACTGTATTCCCGGCATTATGCCGGTCCGTCAGCGGTACAGGAAACGCACCAGATGGCTGATGTCGATGGTGATGGGTGCGACGAATGGATCTACTCATATACTCGTCCCGTGGGACCGGGACTCTTCACTACCGCCGTCGTGTGCGACCCAAATCCGCTCGGGACCGGCCAAGCGGTGCAATTCAATGGGCCTTTCAGCCACGCTCGTCTGTGGGGAGTTCCGCATTTCCTGGACATTACCGGAGGCCCCGGACAAGAGCAGATTCTCACAAAGGTCGTTGGCGATTCGATCATCTTCGAAATTGTCACATGGGACACCATTACCAGCCCGACTGCGTGCTATGTGCTGGCTGCGGTCGGCACAAACTTCGGCGGAGCGGGGAAGGGTGCATGGAATGCCGTGCACGTCGAGCTGCTTGCGGCGATCGACCTCAACGGAGATGGGGCAAGAGATCTGATCTACAGCCGCATCGCCAAACCGGACAGCGCCTTTGAGCGGGGGATCGTGGCGTACGACCTGGTCCACCAGCAGCAGATCTGGTTCTACCCGATGGCAGATTTGGTCTCGAATGGGAATTTTCATATCGTCAGACACCCGAGCGATTCGGTCTGCTTTGTTTTCGGCGTGATGTCGAATGACAACTCCTACTCCGCAAACGGCATGGACAGTCAGCATGCCTTCTTGGTCTCGCTGAATCTCAACGGAACAGAACGCTGGCGCGAAGTAGTCGGGACCGCAGGATACTATCCGCAGGTGGTTCCGGCAGACATCAATGATGACGGGAAACAGGAAGTATGTGTTCTGATTGACGGGAATCTCCCCGGAAACGAGGGGATGACATATCTCAAGGCAGTCGAGCCAATGAGTGGCCTGACTGTCTGCAAATCGCAGCCCATCCCGGTGATGCAGGCTTGGGGGTTAATGGCCTTGAGAGATTCAGCCTGTCAATCCACCAATGTCTATGTGACGGCGCCCTCGGACACGATCGGCACAATCTACAGATTCGGCAGAGGCCTCAAGACGATCACTTCTGCTGTCGCCCGCTGTCGTACTCTGGCTTCCGGTGACCTCGATGGTGACGGCCACCCGGAGATCCTGGGCAATTTCTTTGATAACAAAACGGTAATCCTCAGTGACGACCTGAAGTTACTTGGGTATGTGTCTGCCACGGGAGATCCAGTTCAGGTGCGGATGAAAGACCAGACCGTGATCTTTGTCAGCCTCGGCGCCAACTTCGATATTCTCCTCCCATCTAAGCGATCGCTGGCCGCCCAGCTCTTTGCCCGCTACAAGTGGTTCCTTGCCGTGGCAACAGCAGTTGGAATCGTGATGGCCGGGGGCGCCGCGGGTTTCTGGATCCATCGCATGTACTTGGCCTCTGCGGGCGTGCCGAGTCTGGACAAGATTGGCGCCATGGTCTTGGTGCTCGACAGGAAGGGAATGGTCGTGTATGCCAACGCCAACGAATTGGTGCGCGACATATTCGGACCGGGCCTCCGGCGACGGCGAAGATATGACTCCACCAAGCCTCCAGCGCATTCATCGGCTGTCGACTTGATCCGACGCTCATTCGACCAACCCTTCAGCCCGACCCAGGGGCAGTTCGAGGTAACGGATGGGAATGGCTGCCGACGCATCGAACTGGTCATCTACCCGCGCATTGACCGGAGGAACCAGGTGTTGGGCAAGATTGTGGTCGGTGAGGACATTACCGGTCAAGTCGGCTGGCAGCGCAAAGCGGTGCTAGGCGAGGCAGCCCAGCGCTGGATCCACAAGCTCAAGGGTCACATG
>JAGVEK010000431.1 GCA_020058315.1 Candidatus Zixiibacteriota bacterium | reverse complement strand
GTGCCGGGTGCTTAGCTTATGAGGGCGATCACGTACATTGAATACGGGCCCCCGGATGTTCTTCAGTTCACGGAGGTCGCAAAACCTACCCCCAAGGACGATGAGGTCTTGATAAAGATTCGTGCGGCATCCGTGAATCCACTCGACTGGCACTTCATGAGGGGCACGCCGCACCTCATTCGCATACATTCCGGGCTGCGCAGACCAAAGGCCACACGATTGGGCGTTGATGTGGCCGGCCAAATTGAAGCGGTCGGCAAGAACGTGACGCAGTTCCAACCAGGTGACGAGGTCTTCGGTGCGTGCAAAGGAGCGTTTGCCGAGTATGTGTGTGCTTCAGAACGTCTCCTGGTTCTGAAGCCAGCCAACGTGACATTCGAGCAGGCGGCGGCCGTGCCTGTGGCGGCATTGAGCGCCCTGCAGGGTCTTCGTGACAAGGGTCAGATTCAGCCAGGGCAAAAGGTCCTGATCAACGGCGCGTCGGGAGGTGTGGGGACATTCGCGGTGCAGATTGCCAAGTCGTTCGGCGCGGAGGTGACCGGCGTGTGCAGCACGAGGAATGCGGACATGGTCCGATCGATCGGCGGCAGCCATGTCGTGGATTACACCCAAGAGGATTTCACCAAGAGCGGGCAGCGGTATGACTTGATATTCGATTCCGTGGGGAACCATTCCTTGTCCGATATAAGGCGCGTTCTGACGCGCGAGGGAACTCTCGTGCTGGTCGGAGGTCCGGACAAGGGGCGCTGGCTGGGACCTCTCACTGGTTTGCTCAATGTGCTGGTGCTGTCACGGTTCGTGAGTCAGAAACTGCGCCCGTTTCTGGCGCATTTGAACAAAGCGGACTTGATCGTCATGCAAGAGTTCCTCGAAGCCGGAAAAGTCACTCCGGTCATCGACCGGAGCTACCCATTGAGTGATGTCCCCGAGGCCATCCGGTATCTCGAGGAAGGCCACGCAAGAGGAAAAGTCGTCATCACCGTGTGAGGTGTGAACTACCACCCACATCACGGTACATCGATTCGCCGATATCTTCGCCTTGGTCGCTGTGACTAAGCCCAGCCTATCTTCGCAGGCAGCGAGAATCAGCCATCCGTACTCGTGTAAGACTTTGCAGTACAATATAAACCTGGATGTTTGGGAAACGAATGCGCCGGGGGTGCACAAGCCCCCTCAGGGGCGCAGCGTTACCCGCCTCAGGCGGGCCCCGTTTGTCTTTCGAAAGTGTCGAACAGATTCGATCTGTCTGTAAACGTCTGATCTCTTCGATGGCTCGGCAGGGACCAGGGAGGATCATCCTTTGCTCGTACCCAATCTTCGCGCATTGAATGTCACAGCACAATGATGGGTTGTCGCCGGATTCGACTGGGTCACTGTGAAAATTCAAACTGAGATTGGTCTCAATCAGTCCAAAGGTGGCGATTGGCGAACGCGTGGCCAGAACCAGACTTGAGGTATCGCTCAAGGCTCGCCGCTTTCTGGTCATTCTCAAACCGTACCACCACCTCGATTCTCCACGGGAGGTTTTTTGATGTGTGAGGCGATTTTCCGGCGTTGTGTTCTTCGAGGCGGCGATTCAGGTCTTCGGTCAGGCCAATGTAGCGTTGGGAGGGATCGGAGAGACTGCGCAAGAGATACACGTATTTCATCGGAGAGAATCCTGTTGCTGGCGTGTGGCCCTACTTCGCAAACCGCGCCAGAGGCGCTGTTTGCTTCGAAGGGCATTCTGCATAGCTCAGGCGGCGCTTTGCGCCGCCGAGCGACGCAGAATGGAGGCGGGGGGAATCGAACCCCCGTCCGAAAGTGCCTATTAGAGGCCGTCTACCCGCGTAGTCGTTCTTTTGTATTCGCCGATCCGGACGCCGAGCGACAGGCTTCCGGTCCCGCTATCCCGATTGAGTTTCGCCGGCGGCCCTCGGGCGTTGCCATCGGCTATCCCCCTTTTTCGGCGAGCAGCGGTCCGCCGGGGGCGGGCTGACCGACAGTCGAGCTACCTAATCGGTATTAGGCAGCTAGCGCATACGAGTAGTCGTTTGCGTTTCGGTTTTTCCCAACGGTTTAACGAGGAAGATGGGGACCTCGGCGGGCAAACCTCCCTTCGGCGACTCCGTCGAAGCCAGTCGCCCCCATGAAAGTTCACATCGTCACTTCCAATGGCTTGTTACGTCGAAACATACGAAAGGTTGGCGGTTTCTGCGCGATCACGCCGGTGTGCGACTAATGGTTACAAACCAGTCGCGCGCGACCGGCTCAATTGTGAACGCTGCCGGGGTTGTCTCATTCAGCAGATGCTCGAGCTCTGTCCTTGAGTACATGAAGAGCGGGCACTTGCGCCGGTACCGCAGTCGGCGCTGCAGTGCCAGGATGCCCTTCGAATCAGGAAAACTCAGGAATGCCGCCCGGCGCGTCGAGCAAAGAACACCCCGGATGAATGCCTTCGGGTCGGCAACATAGTCCATAACCCCCATTGCCACAACGAAATCGAAGCTTTCGGATGGCAGAGATGGCGGAAAGTTCGTGACCAGGAATTCACAACGATCGGCGACGCCGTCTTGCGCTGCTCGACGTGTGGCAAGCGCGATCATGTTCTCGGCCAAATCGATCCCGACGACATGGTCTGCCCCACGCAACGCCGCCCGTACAGCATACGTTCCGGACCCGCACCCGATATCGAGAACTCTGCACCCCTCAAGAGGATCCATGCGCTCAAAGACCCGTTCGAATCGCGACTGCATGCTCCGCCGAAAAATAGAACCGACGAACCGTTGCCACCAGCCCGCGGGATCATTACCAACTTCCGGGAATCGCCCTGCTTCACGGTTGAAGAAACGCCGCACCTCTCCGCGCGAATCGTCTCGGTGGCGGGCTTCGTCCGTTATGTCCGGCATGGGAACAGAGGGCTGAAGAAGGGTAAATACCT
>JAGVEK010000129.1 GCA_020058315.1 Candidatus Zixiibacteriota bacterium | reverse complement strand
CGCTCGCGGTAGACCAGGACAACCAGAGGCAGAATCAGAACCGGCACAATCGCCATGATGGTTGCCGCCACACCTGCTTCGATGTTCTTCACCGAAATCAGCGACAGCCACACACCGATGAAGGGGCCAAGCATGGCACCGGCGACGATGACCCAGCGCACCGAAGTCTGCCGCAGGATTCCCAGAGTGGAGCGAACCTGCCCAGCGACGATTGCGTACGACCAGATGGCGATGGTTGCGGCGATCATGCGCACCAGTGTCGCGGCCAGCGGCGCAACGTCGCTTCCGACCAGCACGTGCTTGGCAATCACCAGTCCGATCGCCTGACCGGCCGCGCCACCGAGACCAAGGAGCACCCCGAGCGTCTTGGAGCCATGGGGCGAGTTCTCGCTGTGAAAGTCACGCTCAGCGGTGACCCAGGCGATGCCGACCAGTGTGACGGCAATCCCCAGCCACGCAATCCATCCCAGATGCTCGCCGAGAAACACGAGCGCCAGCACCGCCGCCATCACGGGTGCCGAAGACATCAAAAGCGTGGCCCGACGAGGTCCAAGAATGACCAGTGCCCGAAAATAGCACGAATCCCCCAGAACGAGACCGATGACTCCGGAGAGCGCCAGCCAGGCAGAATCAATCGAAGAGATCTGCATCAAGCTGCGACCGCCGTCGGTGAGAACCAACGCTCCGGCCAAGCTAATGGCAGCAATGGGGATACGGAGCTTATTGAGATTGAATGCTCCGATCTGGCGGCCGGCGCGCGTGAACACAAGCGATGCGAGCGTCCAGCACGATGCTGTCCCCAGCGCCGCCATCTCACCCCAGAAGGAAGACATACAACAATTACCGTGTCAGGAACACGTTTGGCAAGAAGGGCGCATAGACCGGCCTGATCACAGCGGCACAGTGGCGCCGCAGGATGATCCGCTCCCCATGAATCCCATGATTTGTCGGTCCCACAAGGGGTCGGACTTGCGAAAACGACGAAATAGGATATATTGGTCAATGTCCGCGGTGCAGTTACCGACCGAGATAATGGAAGGATGATCATGCGAAGACTTTTTCTGACAGCAGGGCTGGCCTTAGTCTTGGCGGCAGCAGTTGGGCCGACGGCGTTCGCGGGGACTGATCCGGGCGTTGCCGACACAGTTTGGTTTAGTCCTGTCGCCTGGAATGGCGATACGGCCTTCTCCATGACGATGTACACGGCCACGGATCAGGAGCTGAAGCACGCGACGATCATTTTGACCTGGAGCTCGTCTGGGATCGGGATTGACTCGGTGTCTTTGGTTGGAAGTCGCTGGGCCGCGCAAGCTGGCGGAATCAATGGGTTCTTTGTTGCGGACACCGGCAGAGTGGGTGGTGTGAAGTCCCCAACGCACTACAACATTGCGTTCATTCCGCTGACGACCCAACTGGCAACGGGATCCGGGCCTGTATGCCGGATATTCTGGAAGCGCAACGGTCCCATTGTCACCGATCCGATCATTGTCGTTGATTCGTCGACCACCACAAACGGAATCAACGTGGTCAATTCGACCCTGTTCGGCAACTCACCGTATCCGGCGGGGAATTTCATCCCCGTATTCAAGCCCGACACCATCCGGGTTTCTTCCTGCATCTGTGACCGTCAGGGCGATATCAATGGTGATCTTGCCATCGATGTATTCGACGTAATCGCCCTGATCGGTGTCGCGTTCAGCGGCAATCCGGATGTTCAGGATCCGTTCTGCCCGATCACCCGTGGTGATGTCAACGGGGATGGTGGCGCAGACGTATTTGACGTCATCTATCTCATCGCGACAGCATTCAGCGGCGGTGAGCCGCCGATCAGTCCCTGCGGGCTGTGAGGCACCACCTGCGCGTGTAACTTCTCAGGGCGGTCTATCGAGACCGCCCTTTGTGTTTTCATTCCAGAGCACGTCTTGCGAACCAGGTGAAAGGTGATATATTGCTATTTGTACGGAAGCCCCCGTCTTCCGGGGAGGAGAAAAATGGTAGCCCTGCTTTATCGAGCGATGGCGTGCGGCACCCTGTGTCTTGCCCTGCTGGCTGGTGCTTGGACACCTGAGTGGCTGCCGACAGCCGTTGCGGACAGTGTCGATCATTCAATCATCCGCGATAACACCGCAGGCCGGGCGGGACTTGGTGTGACGGCTATCGCGCCGGGCATACAGATCGCGAACTCGGTTTTTGACTTTCAGCAGAATGACGCCGTGCCACACATGATCGCCACCAATGGCGGAGGCCGAGTCGTTCACTTCGCGTACACGTGGTGGGACTATATACTCACTTGGCCCGCCGCAACGACGAATCCCGCCGCTCGCGATGCAAACAACCAGGTCGAGCGGTTCGTGAACTTCAACACGTATGATCCCGGGACCGGGGCATTTCTGCACAGTCCCAACGGAGACACGATCAGTGGCGGCGAGGGCGACCCGCTCAAGGCCAGAGGTGGATTCCCGACGCTCGACGTCGATGACCAGGACAACGCCGTCGTTGCTCTACAACAGCGCGGAGCTGATCAGCAGCCATCGGGCGACTACTCCTCCTGGGTTATCCGACAGCAGTCCCCCAAACTCTCGTTTTTCACAGAGGAGCAATTGTTCCAGAGTACAGGTACGGTGCCCAACCCGGATGACGACATTCTCTGGCCACACATCACTGTCGACCAGATCAGTGGCGCAGGGGATGTCTATCACGTTGTAGCTCACACGTATAGCGCCAACGACAACGTTGTCTACTGGCGTTACAAAGCAACCGATGTCCCCCAGTGGCAGGGACCAATCGTTCTCGATTCGACTGGGTCTCTTAGCTACAACGTCGCCGCCGACCGCACCAGCGATGGAGTCGCTCTCATCACCATCGACAGCGACACAACCGTCACGAATCCGTTTGGTCTGCGGCAGGTGACTTATCGCGAGTCACCGGACAACGGATCGTCCTGGATCGACGGCACCGGCCTCGGGAATTCTCATGAGGTGATGATCACCGGTTACAACGATCCGACCGGCCCACAGGCATGGCTGGAATGTGTGGGCGACTACGACAACGGCGGCAACCTGCACGTCATCTGGGTTGAGCAGCACGGGCCTGGCGTGTGGCCCAGTTCCGGGCAAAGCAGCCTGAAGCACTGGGACAAAGCGTCAGGGACCGCATCGAGCATCGCCT
>JAGVEK010000356.1 GCA_020058315.1 Candidatus Zixiibacteriota bacterium | reverse complement strand
CCGATCTTGCCGGGCCGAAAGCACACGAATCGGGTGCGTGGTCACCCGGCGCAGGGAGCCGACAAACTGCGCCCGATTTGTGGCTTCGCGTACCGCCGACGTGCAGACGATGGCCGACTGGGTGACATCAAACTGACCGGCGGCCTCTTCAAAGCGGGTCAGAACGGGGGCAGCACGGTCAAGTGCTGCGCGTCCCAAGCGTCGGACCTTGCGTGAATCTGACAGAAGATCAACCGTGTACCGTTCCTCGAGAAGCGCGGTCAGGCGGGATCCTGAACGGCGTGCGACGAGTATGAGACCCGAGAATGTTCCAAGATCGCAAACGGCGACAGTGCACCGGCGGATCTGGGTACCCGCCTTCCGTAGAAGCCTGGACTGGGCGGTCGGCCGACTCCTTTCCGGGGGCTGTTCTTGCGAGCTCTGCTGAATTGACGACGATGCCACGCGCGGAATATGCCGTGAAGAGCCCGAATTGACCACAACTCAGAATGGTGCGAGCGCCGCGCGCGCCAGACAGAGGCCGGTTACGGGATCGACCAACTCACCATTTTGGGTTTCGAGGGGGATGAAGACCAGCCGGGGCGGGGCGGCAGAAAGCGGTTGAGGGGATTGGGATCTTTGATCTTGGATGAGTTCGGCCAAACCAGCGGCAATTTCGGGAAGGAGTGCGACGCCGACTTGCCGCACCGGGGGGCTGTCGGAGACAGAAAAAGCCCGTTTCTGCCCAGATGCAACAGCACCAAAGCGCACCAGCGCTCGGAGATTGCGGACTGGAAAAGCCGGCACCATGATCTCCCCCGGCTCAAATACCCAGAACGGGTACCAGTCGGAATCACGCTGTGCCATGTCCACCGAGAATTCGCAGGTCATGATCCGGCGGTCACCACTCGCGACATGGGCGACCAAAACGCCGCAATTGGAACATGGGAATGCAGTCAATGCACGGTCGACCGGCAGATCGGCGCCGCATGAGGGACAGCGGTGCGCGAGCAGTTTCGGCGCCTCCCCCTCGATGGTGCCGCCTCGTTCCGGTAACTGAGGCGTGTGCGGCACCTCCCGGACCACCCGGCCGCTGACCGCGTCGATTTCAATGCTGCGTTCGGAATTCGAGTCTCGGTCAGTGAGCACCCAGACGGGCCAGTAGATCAGGGAAATCTGCGGGGCAATGATCTTCGGGGTCAATGTGTCCGATCCCCGCGTCTGGGCCAGGAGCGCCACGACTGCATCGGACAGGTGATGGACCGCTTCATCCACGCTTCCGCTCGGTGGCCACCAGCGAATGATCTCCGACGACGGCGAATCATCACAGCCACCGAGAGCGATTGTCTGGGTTCTAACACCCAAAGAATCCAGGCCCCACAATCCCTGTTTGAAAGCGGGGAACGAGTAGTCCCAAGGTTTGATATCCCAAGGCGTATCGTGACTGTCGTCTGGAGGTCTCTTGCCCGGCGGCAGGCCGTAACCGTCACCTGCTCGGACGAAGGGAAGGGCCGCGTCTGGTTCGCTGATGAGCCAGCTGTCGTAAGGGATGGCCACGATGGCACAGACACGCCAAAACGGGAGATATAACAACTGCACATCACGGCCCGCATGCGAGAGCGGACGCTGCTGCTCCTTGAGGTAGTGGTCCCATCGGAAAATCGCCTCGCGCCGATCGATCCTGGCCTTCGCTGCCACTGTCGGATAAGCATCGGGGTACCTGATCCACAAACCCGCCCCACAATGGCGGCAGGACAGGCAACGCCGATCCATCGCGATATCATTCGGTCCGTTGCAGTGCGGGCATGGAAGGTGCCAGACCAGCGCCGGGCGTGTGGAGTCTGGGTTGGGTGATGCCATTGATGCCGACAGGTAGCGTCGTGGTTGTCCTTTGTGTTCCAGTCGAGGCAGGACGGGGCTCAGACCCGCCCCTATGGACAACCATGAATAAATTCTTCAGATCAGGTGCACACCACCTCGCATGCACCGGATAGAACGAGGGTTCTCACTTCGCCGGCCCGGAGCCGGATTTTCCAGACGTCGGTTCGCCAGGCCCTCCTGATGGCGGATCACCAGCGACATTCCCGCATTGGGGGCAGAACTTCGAACCCTGCGGGAGAGAGGCATTGCAATGAGTGCAGGCAATCTTGTCCGTCAGTTTGGTTCCACAAACCAGGCAGAACACGGCTTCGGCGGGAAGATCGACGCCGCAGGCGGGGCAGCGGTTGATCGCCACCATGTGATTCCCGCAGCGGTAGCAGAAGCGAGACTCTTCCGGGGTGTCGTTGCCGCACTTTGAACATGTTATGGTAGGCAGCGGATCGGATTTCAAGTCAGTGGGATTTGGGGCCATCGCTTTGGAGAGCAACCCCGGGACGAGAAGTCCCACGCCCACGCCCGCCCCCATCCCCATCCCGGCACCTGCGGCGGGCCACGCCGATCCTGACTCGGCGAAGGCCTTGGCCAGACCAAATTTCAGGAATCGATTGAGATCTCCGACCGCAGCCATCCCTCCACGCGCATCGATCATCTTCTGCACATCCTCGGGGGGCGTGATTGATGTAATGTAGAAGTCGATCAGTTCCAAGCCGTACTTCT
>JAGVEK010000371.1 GCA_020058315.1 Candidatus Zixiibacteriota bacterium | reverse complement strand
CCTGCGAGCGTGTTTCTTAGTGTGTGTAGTGGACTTCGTGGGCTTGGTGGACTTCATGGACTTGGTGGACTTTTGTGGATTGGTCGCCGCGGCTTTGGCCGGTCGGATTGGACGGGACGCTACCTTCGGCTTGGCGGACGCGGTCATTGTCCCGAGGGAAGCGCCAATGGCAAGCTTCACCGGGGTTCCCGTGGTTTTGACGATCGATTGCTCCGGACGTACGGCGGCGGTTTTGCCGGAATCTCCGACTGAGGCCGAGTCATCCAGCATTGCGAGACGGCTTACGATGAGCTGCCCCTCGAAGCGGGCGTCGATGGCGCAAGGAACTGCAAGGATCGTGTCGGGGCGGGCGAGCAGAGCGGATACGTAGCTTGCGCGCCGCGTGAGATCGCTCCAGCCGACATTCATCCGGGTCTGTCCGTCGGCGCCGACCATGGTCCAGCCGGACGCAGGATCGCATCCCCACTCGGATACAGCGTTGGTGAAGCGACCGTCGGCTTCCAAGATCTGCGACCAGGCACCGGCCGCGCTCTCACTGCTCCGAATTCGTGCATCACCATACGATCCCAGCGGTGCACGCCAGATCGGCGCCGAGCGCTCTACCGCCGGAGTCACCAACAGTGAACCATCGACGCCGACGCCCATTCCACCCTCGGTCCAGAGCGTGAGCGGTGTCGGCGCAATCTGGATCAGGAGTTTCCCTGGAAGGAGAAGTTGCGCGCGGCAGTCGGCGAGAGAACCAAACTCGGCCTGGAGGCGAGTCTGCAAATTGTCGAGGTCAAGGGCGAAGAGATTTGAGTCAGCCGGGAGTGCCACGAGTGAGAGTGCACGAGACTCCCAGATCGCCGGCCCTTCGACTGTGACCTGCCGGATTTTCACGAGCGGCCATTTCTGAACCGCGAAGTAGCCCGCAAGCAGGAGCGCATCGAGGGCGATCACCCAGAGACGCCATGAGAGCCACCAGCGTTTACGCCGCACGGGCGGTGACAGCCGCACGACATGCGGGAGAGTGAGAGTCGCGGCCTTCATAACGGGACCCCCACGGAACTCAAGCGCGAGACGATCTTGGGCGCCATTCGGTAGATGGAGCCTGCGCCGATTGTCATGATCAGATCACCGGGCTGCGCCTTCTCTAATGCGAGGTCGACGACATCATCAAGCTGCTTCGCGAGATGACCTCCCAGAGGAAGTTTGGGCACTGCCAGCGCGTCGGCGATGAGCGCCGATGTGACACCGGTCATAGGCTGCTCGCGCGCGGGGTAGATGGGAGCCAGAATGACGCCGTCGGCACCAGAGAGTGCCTCCGCAAACTGACGGTAGAAATCACGCGTGCGTGAGAAGAGATGCGGTTGGAAGATCGCGATCAGCTTCCCTTTTCCATCCAGCCACAGGCGGCCGGCCGCCAGAGCGGCCTTGACCTCGGTCGGGTGGTGACCGTAGTCGTCGACAACAGTGACACCGGCCGGCGTACCGATGATTTCGAAGCGGCGGCCGACGCCGGTGAAGCTCCGGAGGCCTTCGCGAATTGCGTCGAAACCGATCTCGATTTCAAGAGCGGCGGCGGCAGCGGATAGAGCGTTTTCGGCGTTATGGCGACCGGGCAGAAGAACTTCGATCTCGCCGACGCGTTTGCCGTCGGAGAACAGGTCGAAACGGCTCGACCGTGGCGTCAGATGCAGATTGACGGCACGGATATCGGCGCCGTCGGAGAAGCCGTAGGTGCGATGGCGGCGGTTGATGCGACCGCCAAGAGCCTTGAGCGCCGGTGAGTCGATGTTGGTCAGCACCGAACCGTAGAATGGCACAAGTGAGAAGAACTGGACGAAGTTGTCCTGCAAATCCGCCAGGCCCGAGTAGCAGTCGAGGTGATCTTCTTCGAGATTGGTCGCCAGCGCGACTGTCGGGTGCAGCGCCAGGAAGGAATGGTCGTATTCGTCGGCTTCGGCAACCAGATACTGGCTCTGCCCCACCTGTGCGTTGGCATCGAGGCTGATGACACGGCCGCCGACGATCACGGTCGGATCGAGTCCGGCGTGCATAAGAATGTGGCCGATCATGGAGGTCGTGGTTGTCTTGCCATGGGTGCCCGCAACGCCGATGGAGAATTTCAAACGCATCAGTTCACCGAGCATTTCCGCACGACGAATTACGGGGACACCGGTGCGCAGGGCCGCCTGCACTTCGGGATTGTCCGCTATGACGGCGGAGGATATCACGACGACATCGGCACCAGTGATGTGTGCGGCGTCGTGACTGAGTTGGACTGGGATGCCAATATGCTTGAGATGGTCGATTGTCTCTGAGTCGGCAAGATCGGAACCGGTGATGATGAAACCCATCGCACTGAGGACTTCGGCCATTCCGGACATACCGGCGCCACCGATGCCGACAAAGTGGAGCCGTTTGACGCGTCGCGCCCACATGTGGCTAATTGTCCCCAAGAACGGTCCTTTCGGCAAGAGAAATGACGTGCGTTGCGATACGATCTGCCGCATCAGGCCGGCCGAGTGCGCGACTGGCGCGGCCCATCTTCTCCAGTTGCTCGTTGTCGCGGAGAAGACTGACGGCGATGTCGAGGAGCGAAACGGCGGGAAGCTGATTGTCGTCGTACATGAATGCCCCACCGGCTTCGACGAGAACGCGGGCGTTGTGGGTCTGGTGATCGGCCGTGGCGTAGGGAAACGGGACCAAAATGGCCGGGCGTCCCGCGGCGGCGATCTCAGAGATCGTCAGCGCTCCGGCGCGCGCTACGATGAGATCAGCGGCCACGAAAGCCTCGGTCATGGCATCGGTGAACTCGAAGTCGCGCACGACCCAGCCTGGGGCGGGGCGACGATCCCATTCGACGCCATGTCTGCCCGTTTGCCAAAGAACGGTGACTGGCGGGTGGGAACATGGATTCTTGAGCGCCGATACGATGTTTTGATTGATCGAACGCGCGCCTCCGGACCCGCCGGTGACAACAATGACCCTCTCCCCTTGGGCCAGTCCCCACTGCTTGCGGGCGAGGGTGCGCGTGAGAGTCGCCAGCCGGGGATCAACCGGGTTGCCAACCAGGTCCACAGTGCGCGAATGCGGGAGACGAGCACGGGTTTGCTCAAAGGCAATGAACACGGATTCGGCGCGGGCGGACAGCCAGCGCGTCGCGAGTCCGGGGAGCCGGTTTTGCTCCTGCAGTATATAGGGAATCTTCAAGGAGCGGGCGGCCCGAATGGGGAAGTACGAGGCGTAGCCGCCGCAACCAACGGCGACATCAGGGGCGAAGCCGCTCACGGTTTGCCGTGCCAGGCGATTGGCGCGGAGGTTATCCCACATCGCTCCGACATTGCGCCAGATCCTGCTGCGCAGAAAGCCTCGCGCAGGGAGTCCCACATAGTGATAGCCACGTTCTGCCACTATTTTTGCTTCCAATCCCCGGTCACCGCCGACAAAAAGAAATTCCGCGTCGTTCTTCTGCCGTTTGATGGCCTCGGCAATCCGCACGGCCGGGATCAGATGCCCGCCGGTGCCACCCGCGGCCATCAGGACACGCATTCGGCCCCTACCATGACGCCGTCCGGAATCGAGACACGTTTAACACGATCCCCCATGCAACCGCCGTGCAGAGGAGCGATGATCCTCCATAGCTCACGAAGGGCAACGGCAGACCGGTGGCCGGCGACAGACCAGTCACCACCGCCGCATTGAGTCCCGCATTCACCAGGAGCGACCCGCCAAGACCCATGACCAACAGATAGCCAAAGCGATCGGGGGCACGCGATGCCACCTTCCATCCGCGAAATACCAGTACGGCAAACGCGAGCAAGACTCCGGTCATGCCCACCAACCCGAGTTCCTCGCCAACTGAGGCGAGGATGAAGTCTGTGTGCGGCTCGGGAAGGTAGAGCATTTTTGAACGGCCATTACCCAGCCCCTTGCCCAACAATCCGCCGGAGCCAAGGGCGATCTTGCTCTGTTGCACCTGATAGGAGCCGCCGGTGCTGGTCAGTCCGTTTTTCCAATCGTCGACGCGCGCCCTCTTGTATCCAAAGCCAAAAACGAGAATCACCGCGGCAAGTCCGGCGATAACGACTGCGGGCAACAGATGCCGCCAGCGGGCGCCTGCTGCAATGAGCATGATACCTATGATCGCCCAAGTCGTGAGCACGCCCGAGAATTCTGGCTCGAGAATCAGGAGGCCGCTGGCGATCACCAGCACAACCACCAATGGGAGCCACTGGCGAAGATCGACAATCTCCTCGCCCCTTTTGGCCAGGAAGGCTGCGGTGTAGACGATCATGGCGAGCCGGAATGCCTCGAAAGGCTGGAGGTTGAACCAGCCTAATGGGATCCAGCGATGGGCATTGTTGACCGGTGGCGCAAACAGTACCGCAACCAGACTGATCAGACCGACCAGCAGGAGCGGCGGGGCAAATTTTTTCAGGCGGCGGTAATCGAAGCGCGAGAATCCCAACATGAGGAGAGTCGCCAGTCCCCACCAAATCAACTGGCGCTTCCAGAAGAAACCGGGGGCGTCATAACGTTTCTCGGCCAGCATCACCGAAGACGACAGCACCATCACCGTACCCAGTGCCATCAGGGCCATGGCCGCCGTCCAGATCCACCGATCGGCCTTGGGCATCGGCGCCTGACAACTGGAGGCGGACGACGGCTCATCGGTCACGCCGAAGGGAGAAAGCCATGTGGCGGATGTGGATGACATCAGGTTGCCGCTGCCTCCCTGGCGAAGTCGAGAGCGAGTTTCTTGAATACACGCCCGCGGTGCTCGTAATTATCAAACTGATCGAAGCTGGCACAACCAGGTGACAGGAGAATGACGTCTCCCGGCTGGGCAATCTCGGTCGCGGCGGCGAATGCATCATCGAAACGTGCGGCGGTGCGGTACGGAATCTCAGTACCCAATTCGACCTCGAGCTTCGGGGCGGCGCGGCCGGTGAACACAAGAGCGCGGGCCCGTCTTTTCAGCTCGGGTGCGAGCACTCCGAAGTCGGTGCCCTTGTCGAGTCCTCCCATCAGGACCACGAGGGGCCGGTCGAATGAGATGATCGCCTTGGCCACGGCATCGGGATTGGTGGCCTTGGAATCGTTGATGAATGCGATGTTGTTGACCTCGGTCACGTACTCAAGCCGGTGTTCCACACCGGGAAACGAGCTCAGCCCCAGGGCGATTTCTGCCGGAGTCAAGCCATCAGCCAGAGCCACGGCCACAGCCGCCGCCGCATTCATGCGATTGTGCTCACCCGGCGGGATCAGTTTATCGGAACCGGGGATTGCGCCAGCCGACTTCCCAGTGTCAAACTCCAGGTGATCGCTCGCGAGCCACACACCGGGAGCGACAGGGCCTTTGGCCGAGAACCACCAGCGGCGCGCCCGGCCGCTTGGATGTTCTTTGTCCCACGCAACAAGCGTGGCGTCGTCGGCGTTGAGGATGGCCGCATCGGCGGGGGTCTGGTTTTCGAGCAGCCGGAACTTCAGACGGATGTATTCTTCGTAGGTGCCAT
>JAGVEK010000139.1 GCA_020058315.1 Candidatus Zixiibacteriota bacterium | reverse complement strand
GAAACGAGCCGGCCAAGGGATTTCCCCTCGGTCTTTTGAAGTTTCTTAACCTCTTTGAGGATCGGGTCGTCAATATCTATTGTTGTTCTCATGATGCTTTGATGTTAAATTATATCGCACCAGATGTCAATGTGATTAGCCCTCGCTTTTCTGCCATATAAACAATCCCTCTGGTAAAAAAATCTCCGAAACCTCGTAATTTTACGAGTTCCTTTCGCATGCCCTACCTGATATAAATGACAATGAGGCGTTTTTTTACAATGCTGCAACTTTTCGTGTGATTGTTTCCATTATGCAGAATCTATTAAAAAGTCAGGAATACGCCAGGGCAATATCTCAGAGATGAAGGTGACACGGCGTTAGTCTGCAAAAGAGAGGGAAAATGAAACAAAGCAAGGTGATCCTGGCTGACAATCATCAGAATATGCTTGGAGGCGTAAGGACGCTTCTGGAGAGCATGTTCGAGACGGTCTTTATGGTGGCTGATGAAGCCTCGCTCATCGAGGCGGTGGTGAAACTCTCGCCGGACCTAATTGTTGCCGATCTTTCACTGCCGGTTTCCAATGAAATCAATGTGGCGCGGAGGCTGAAGAAGGCCTTTCCCTCGATCAAACTCATTATATTGAGTATTCATGACGAGGGCTCTGCAGTGGGCGAATGTCTTGTGGCAGGCGCCTCAGGCTTTGTGCTCAAGAGGACTGCAGTGACTGATCTTGGTCAGGCAATCGAAGCAGTTTTGAGGGGAGATATCTATATGTCTCCGTCAGTTGTGCGGGCATCCGACAAGATCAGCAGTGATAGGGGAAAAGGGGAAGGGAATAATGTCTGACCAGACCAGCCGACAGCGAAAGCGGATGTGTTGGGCGCGGGCAATGCGGTTCGGAGCGGGTACGTGAAGCCTGGCGTGGGCTGGGGGGACGGGCGTGCCTCGGACTGGAGCATCGAAGCCGGGCTCAAGGTCGTGGGCTTTTGAACAGCCGCAAGGAGATGTTTACAATGCACTTCGCTGCAACAGAGCAAAAAATAAAGAAGAGACAGAAAATTTGACTACAAAGGAGACTAATTTGATGAGTAACACAGCATCGATAGACCAGCAGACCGTGACCGATGCCTATGTTTACTTGCTGGGCCGCGCGATTGTGATCCGGCAGGAGCAGACGGATCTCAAGGAGCCCGGCATTGACTACAACGTTATCAAATACAACCCGGTCGGGTCGGCGGATTTCGTCAACCCGAACCTCGACGTCGCCTACCTTGAAGCGTGGATCGCTGTGGACGACCAGACTCCTGTTCTGCTTGAGGTGCCGGAGGTGAAGGGCCGCTACTACACTGCGCAGATTCTCGACGAGTGGGGCGAGGTCATTACCAACATCAACGAGCGCAACTATCCCGCACATCCGTTCGGAAAGTTCATGCTCGTTGCGCCGGGATCGCAGGTCAAGGTGCCCGCCGATGCAGTTCGCATCGAACTGCATTCGCGCAAAGCCAAGATGCTCGCCCGCGTGGAGCTAAAGACCGATCGTGAAGGCGCGGTGGCCCTGCAAAAGCAGTTCAGGTTCACCCCGCTTGGCAAGCCCGTGATTGCGCCGACGGCTCCGATGGCGTCGTTTGGGAACAAGGAACTGATCGGAATTGAACTCTTCGACAATGCGGAGGCGGTGCTCGCCAGCGCCCCGGATGTATCCCCCATCGCCGCCCAGATGCAGGCGAAGGTTCGGGACATCAGCCGGCAGGCCAGGGATGCCGGCCAGCGCCAGACGCTGGACCAATTGATCAAGGAGCAGGTGGTGCCACAGTTCCTCAAGTATGCCGTCACGAAGTCCGGTGTCTTTCAGAACAACTGGCTCGGGACTCTGGGCACGGGTAACTACGGCGCAGACTACTGGAAGCGCAGCTCCGCGAACCTCGTCGGCCTGTGGGCCAACGCCAACGACGAAGTCATCTACTTCGTCGCCGTGCGGGACGCGGAGGGCCAGCCGCTCAACGGCGCGAACGACTACGTCCTCGAGTTTCCTGCGGCGAACCGGCCGGACGCCGTGGTTCACGCCTACTGGTCGGTGATTCTCGTGGACGTTCCTGACTACCGGGTCGTGCCGAATCCCCTGAACCGCTTCAACTTTAACAGCGATTCAGGGCTTAAGAACGAAGTCGACGGGTCACTGAAAATTCTCATGGCCAGCAAATCAAATGTGGCTGTGCCGGAATCAAACTGGCTGCCTGCGCCGGCTGGCAAAGGATTCTCTCTCACTTTGCGAACCTATGTCCCCAAAGACGTCGTGAAGCGTGGCGAGTGGTTTCCCCCGGCTCTCAGGAGGCTTAAATAGGCCACTGCCGGACATCGAGAAGGTGAAATGACCAGACCATATAACCATGAAAAGGAGAGCACAATGAATAACACAGACAAACAAGACCTCATCGCTGCCGCACAAACCACGCATTGGGATGAACTGACCAATCTGCCCTTCCCGGAAAATCAGCCATCCCGAGAGGCTTCCGAGCGTCTCTTCGACGAACTCCAGTTCCAACGCGCGGTGCAGGTATATCTCTGGGCGATGCCGGCCATGAATATGGTGGGCATGCGCGACGGGCAGGAGGCCGTGTTCGGCGGGGGCAACAATGTCCTCGCGATCTGGAAGGACCGTATCAACGCCAAGGCCCTGGTGACCACGCCAAATCCCGACGTGATCTATGGGTTGGCCTTTCTCGACCTCAAAAGCGGCCCGCTCGTTTTCGAGGCCGCACCGCAGATGCAGGGGCTGCTTGATGACTTCTGGCATCGCCCGCTTACCGATGTCGGTTTGGCCGGGCCGGACCAGGGAAATGGTGGCAAGTATCTTTTGCTGCCGCCGGGCTACACCGGGGAGACGCCCCAAGGCTATTTCGTGCTGAAGTCGCCGACCTACGGCGTGTTCGTCTTCCTGCGTGCGTTCCTCGTGGATGGCAAGACCGATGCCGGCGTGAAGTTGATGGAGCAGTCGCGCATCTACCCGCTCGCGCAGAAGGACAATCCCCCGGCGATGAAATTCCCCAACGCCTCCGGCGTGCCGGCTGACATGGATTTCAAGCGCGACCTCCGCTATTTTGAATCGCTGGCTCAATTCATCAACCACGAGCCGGTTGCGCCCGAAGACATGGCGATGCGCGGCATGGTGGCCTGCCTGGGCATTGTCAAGGGCAAGCCGTTCCAACCCGATGCGCGCATGAAAGCCATCCTCAACGCCGCCGCCGCCGTGGCCTACAAGATGTCCACCGTGATCAGCTATGACTCGCCCATTGAGATCACGAGGATCTATCCGGATCGCAATTGGGTGAAGGGCTTCATCGGCGGCAGCGCGGTATTCAAGACGGACAGCTACCTCGACCTCGACGCCGCGGTCTATATGTTTCACAAGGCCTACTCGACCAGCGCCGGCATGGTCCAAGCGATGCCCG
>JAGVEK010000563.1 GCA_020058315.1 Candidatus Zixiibacteriota bacterium | reverse complement strand
CAAGGATCAAGGGGCCGCGGACGAGATTGGAGATGCGTTTCCGTTGGTCGCGATGCTGGTGGCACGTCCTTTCTTGCGCACGGCGGCAAAAGCGCTCTTGATGGACTTATCGTTGGATCAGTGGCGCCATCGGGAGTGCCCCATGCGCGGCTATCTGCCGGCAATGGCCGTCCTGGTTGGTGATGTGCGCGAACGGCGCCTGTGGTGCCAGTGGTGCGATAGCTGCTGGGATGTCGGCCGTCTCGGTTGTGTCTTCTGTGGCAACCAGGATGCCGGCGCGCTTCGCTACTTTGAGACTGACCCACCCAGTGCATTGCGAATCGACGTCTGTGAATGCTGCAAGAGATACATCAAGACGTGCGACGGTCGACAGATGTCCCCCGAGATTCCTCTCGGGCTTTTGCGGTTGGAGTTGACGAGCAGCGGACTCGACGTCGCTGTCTCCAAACTCGGGTTCAGTCCACCCCGGACCGTCGGATGACAGGAGATGTAGCAGAGCGGACCCATAGTTCTCAGATGACGAAAGGCAGTTGGCCGGGTACGCAAGCACGTGTCCGGATCTTGAGGGAGGAAGTAAGCGATGAGTAACCTGTCCCGCAGAAAATTCATGACGATCTCCAGTGCCACCACCGGTGGGGCGCTGCTGGCATCGTTGGGGCTGACGCTCGAACCAACGACGGCCTCTGCACGCCCGACCCTGAAAACTGAAGGGACCACCGAGACCACCACAATCTGCCCCTACTGCGGCGTAGGGTGCGGGCTGATCGTCTCGGTGCGCAACGGGAAGGTGGTCAATATCGAAGGGGACCCCGACCACCCGGTGAACGAGGGTTCGCTGTGTTCAAAAGGGACGGCACTGTACCAGATTGCCGTCAACGATCGCCGTCTGCAGAAGGTCCGCTACCGCGCCCCCGGCAGTGACCGGTGGGAGGAGAAATCCTGGGAGTGGGCGTTGCCGGAGATCACCAAACGCATCAAGGCGACCCGGGATGCGACCTTCAAAGCGAAAGACGGCGACAAGACGGTCAACCGGACCGAGGGCATTGCCGGCCTCGGCGGCGCGGCGCTGGATAACGAGGAGTGCTATCTGTGGTCCAAGCTGGCGCGGTCGCTGGGAGTCGTCTATCTCGAGCACCAGGCGCGAATATGACACAGCTCCACGGTCGCCGGTCTGGCGGCCTCATTCGGTCGTGGAGCCATGACCAATCACTTCATCGACATGGTCAATGCCGATGTCGTGATGATCATGGGTTCCAACACGGCCGAGAACCATCCCATTGCCACCAAGTGGATCACGCGCACGAAGGAGCGCGGTGCGCTCATCCTCAACGTCGATCCGCGGTTCACGCGCACCTCGACGTTCGCCGATGTGTACTGCAAGATTCGCAGCGGCACCGACATTGCCTTTGTCAACGGGATGATCAACTACGCGCTGCAGAACGATTTCATCCAGCGCGAATATGTGGTCAACTACACCAACGCCCCGTGCATCATTCGCGAGGACTTCGCCTACACCGACGGCCTGTTCAGCGGGTACGATCCCGCGAAGCGCTCCTACGACAAAACGACGTGGGCCTACGAGCTGGATGGGGCCGGGCTACCGAGGCGCGATGAGACGCTGCAGCATCCGCGGTGCGTCTACCAGCTTATGAAGACCTTCTTCGCGCGGTACGATCCGGACACGGTCTGCCGGATCACCGGGTCGCCGAAGGACGATTATGAGAAAATCTGCCGGCACTACACATCGACCTGGGCGCCGGATCGCGTGGGGACATGGCTGTACGCGATGGGGACCACCCAGCACACCCACGGTACGCAGAACATCCGGTCGTACAGCGTCCTGCAGACCCTGCTGGGCAATGTCGGCCTGGCCGGGGGCGGGATCAACGCCCTGCGTGGTGAGTCGAATGTCCAGGGATCGACCGACATGGGTCTGCTGTTCCACATCCTGACGGGGTATCTCGGTTCTCCGACAGTCCCCGATCAGACGCTGGCGGATTACCTCGAGCGGCTGGTTCCGAAGACGAAGGACCCGAAATCGGCCAACTGGTGGGGGAACTATCCCAAGTATATCACTTCGCTGACGAAGGCGTGGTGGGGGCAGTATGGAACGCCGGAGAATGGGTTTGGCTTTGACTATCTGCCGAAGGCGGCCGGCAACTGCTCGCATATCGCGCTCTTCGAAGCGATGTACGACGGGAAAATCAAGGGGTTGATGCTGTTCGGGCAAAATCCGGCGGTCGGCGGCCCGAACTCCAACAAAGAGCGGGCGGCGCTCGACAAGCTCGAGTGGATGGTGGCGGTTGACCTGTTCGAGACCGACACCTCTGTGTTCTGGAAGCGGCCGGGGGTCAATCCGGCCGACATCAAGACAGAGGTGTTCCTGTTACCCGCGTGCTCGTCGGTGGAGAAGGAGGGGAGTATCAGCAGCAGCGGCCGCTGGGTGCAGTGGCGCTACGCGGCCAGCCATCCGATCGGCGAGTCGCGCTCCGACCTGTGGATTCTCGATGCGCTGGCCAAGTCCTTAAAGAAGGCCTACGCGGCCGGCGGCGCCTTCCCGGATCCGATTGTCAAGCTCAATTGGGATTACGGCAGCGGACCAGAGGTCGACTTGCACACGGAGCCGGATGCCCACCGGGTGGCACGCGAGATCAACGGGTATTTCCTCGCCGACAAGGTGGTCAACGAGAAGTCGTTCAAGAAGGGTGACCAGGTACCGTCGTTCGCCTTCTTGCAGGATGACGGCTCGACCGCGTGCGGGTGCTGGATCTACTGCGGCTCCTACGCCGGACCGGAGAAGAAGGACAACAAGATGGCACGGCGGGACAAGACCGATGCCCCGAACAAGATCGGTCTGTTTCCGAACTGGGCGTGGTGCTGGCCAGTCAATCGCCGCATCATCTACAATCGGGCCTCCTGTGATCCCAGCGGCAGGCCGTGGGATCCGAAACGCTGGGTGGTCCGGTGGAACGCGGAAACCAAGAAGTGGGAGGGGGATGTACCCGATGGGCCATGGCCACCGGAGGAGAAACATCCCTTCATTATGCGTCCTGACGGTTACGCGGCGTTGTTCGCACCGGCGCTTGCCGAAGGACCTTTTCCCGAGCACTACGAACCACTGGAGAGTCCGCTGCGCAACTTCATGTCCAGCCAGCAGATCAATCCAGCCATCAAGTTGTGGCACAAGGACAAACCGGACATGAACCCGGTGGGCGACGCATCAGAGTTCCCAATTGTCGGGACCACCTACCGGGTGAGCGAGCACTGGCAGGCCGGAGCGATGACGCGCAACGTGCCTTGGCTGTGCGAGCTGGTGCCGGATGTGTTCGTGGAGGTCGGTCCGGCGCTGGCCAAGATCAAGGGGATCAAGAACGGTGATCGCGTGATCGTGAAATCGGCCCGTGGCCGGATGGAGGCGTATGCGCTGGTGACCAACCGCTTTCAGCGATTCCACTGCGGTGATCAGATCGTGCACCAGATCGGCATCGTCTGGCATTTCGGGTACGCCGGACTGGCAACTGGTGACAGCGCGAATCTGCTGACGGCGCACATCGGTGATGCCAACACGATGATTCCTGAATACAAGGCATTCCTCTGTGACATCGAGCGAAAGGAGGTGGTCCCAGCATGAAGGCGATGCTGATTGACACGACGCGCTGCGTTGGCTGCCGCGGCTGCCAGGTGGCCTGCAAGCAATGGAACGGGCTGCCGGCAGAGGAAACGGTGTTCTTCGGCGGGCCGGGCTATCAGAACCCGCGTGACCTGTCGGGGAAGACGTGGACGCTGATCACTTATAATGAAGCGCAGGTCGGCGATCACTACGACTGGGTGTACGGAAAACTCCAGTGCATGCACTGTCAGGAACCGGCGTGTGCTGCCAGTTGCCCGACCTCGGCGATGGAGAAGCTCCCGGAGGGACCGGTGGTGTATCACCCCAACCAGTGTCTGGGTTGCCGGTATTGCATGCTGGCATGTCCCTTCCAGGTGATCCGGTTCGATTGGTTCAGCGCCAACCCGTATGTCTCCAAGTGCACGATGTGTGCCGACCGCGTGCTGTCCGGCCAGGAGCCGGCGTGCGTGAAGGCCTGCCCGACCGATGCACTGGTGTTTGGTGATCGCGAGGTGCTGATTGCCGAAGCGCATCACAGGATTGAAGACAACCCGCGCAAGTACGTGCATCATGTGTTTGGTGAGCACGAGGTGGGAGGCACCTGTGTGCTGCACCTGTCGACAGTGCCATTCGAACTGCTCGGGTACCGGTCGGATCTGCCGGAGAAGTCGCTGCGCCGCTGGACCGAGCCGGCGATGAAACCGATTCCGTACATCGTCGTTGCGTTGAGTCTGGCGCTGGGTGGGGTGGCGTGGATTGTCAACCGCCGGGACAAGCGGCTGGTGGAGAAGTGGACCAAGCAAGTAAAGGAGATGCAATGACCGACGCTTGGATCAAACCGCAAATCACCCGCCGCAACGTCGTCCTCTATCTTCTGGCGGCTCTGGGGTTCGTGCTGGTTGTCATCCGCTTTGCCGGGGGCATCGGCCGGGTGTCGAACCTCAACGACGGCTACCCGTGGGGATTCTGGATCGGCCTGGACATCCTCGCCGGGATCGCGTTGGCGGCTGGCGGGTTCATCGTGGCGGGGATGGTGCATCTGTTCGGGGCGCGCAAGTACCACGTGCTCGCCCGGCCGGCGATCCTCACCGCTTTTCTCGGCTACCTGTTGTTCATCATCGGACTCGCGATCGATTTGGGACGGCCGTGGATGATCTGGCAGGCGCTGTTCCACTGGAATCACAGTTCTCCGATGTTCGAGGTGTCGTGGTGTGTCACCATGTACACGACCGTGCTGCTCATGGAATTCCTGCCGGTGGTGTTTGAACGGTTCGGCTGGAAACACCTCCATGACATGTGGCACAACCTTGTTCCCTGGGTGATCATCGGGATGCTGACGTTGTTCACGCTGGCGATGAGCGGCTCGGTGGGGTGGACGGTTGTGGTGTTCGCGATCCTGCTGGCATGGGAGGTCTCGATGCGAACCGGGCTGATGCAGCGGGATGCGCAGATGCCAACTCTGCTGGTGATGGCGGGGATAATCTTCAGCACCCTGCACCAGTCGTCGCTGGGATCGCTGCTTCTGATCATTCCGCACAAGCTGCATCCACTCTGGTTCACGCAGGCGATCCCGATTTTCTTCCTGCTCTCGGCGGTCATGATCGGGGTGGGGATGGTGATCTTTGAGAATATCATCAGCGCACGGGTACACGATCGCAAGCCGGACACGCACCTTCTGGCCGGGTTTGCGCGGGCACTGCCTTACCTTTTAGGGTTGTATTTGCTCCTGAAGGTCGGCGACATCTTTCGAACCGGGGCGGCTGAGTATCTGTTCATGTTCAATTCGGTCGCTATCGGCATGTGGCTGGAATTGGTGGTCGGTGTTCTGATCCCGCTGGTCCTGTTCATGACCCCGGAAACGCGGGAATCGGAGCGCTGGCTGTTGTGGGGCTCAATCTTCGTGGTGGCCGGCGGGATCATCAACCGGCTGAACACGGTGATCACTGGTGTGGTCGTTGCGAACTGGGCGCCCTATCATCCCTCGTGGATGGAGGTCGCCATCTCGCTCGGTGTCCTGTCCGGCGGAATTCTGGTACTGGACTTCATCGTGCGCAACTTCTCGGTGTTCGAGGATCGGCACGCGCTGGCCCGCTGAACGGCCGAAAGCGAGGTAGATATGGTGGAACACACGGAAAAACAGAACTCGAGGCTGTCTGCCTTCACCCTCTTTGTCGTGCTGCTGAACGTGGTGCTCGTCATCTTTCTGGCGCAGATGACCGTGGGTGTCCGGCGGCAGGTGGAGACAGTGCGGGGGCAGTTGGTCATGATTGAGGAGTTGTCACGCCGGGTGGTGCCGGTGCGCAGTCCCGGCGACTATCTGTCCGAGCGCTGTGGCTCCTGCCATTCGGAGCGGCGTTACCTGGGCGAACATGGCACCGCGAACATCCATCAGCTCATCGATCGGATGAACGCGTTTCCGGACGCCCACATCAGCGTGGGCGAGCGGGACAAGATCCACGGGGCGCTGCTGATGATGAAGTGCCAGCAGTGCCACGGCGATGAGGTTTTCAGTCAGCTGGCGACGCTCAACAAGCAAGAGCGAAAAACCACGGTGCTGCGGATGTGGGAACACGCGGAGACGAAACTGAGCCGTCAGGAAGTCATGGAGATCCTCAAGGCGTACGAGCAGATCCAGGGATTCTGATCCTTCTGCCAGGATCGTAAGAATCCACTGCCTGGTGACGCGGAGAGGATTCAGGCTATTGAGATCACGCGAAAGTAGTGGGATTAACACGTGTGGCCGACAGCTGATGCTTGGCCATCGCAAAGGAGGGTTCATGAAACTAGCGTGCAGTTGGGTTGCGGCTTTCACCATCGCCCTGCTGGCGGGGACGGTCGCGGCGGGAGAGATGCAGGTGACTCCGTATGGGTTTGTCCTGCTCAATGCCGGATTCAACAATCATCAAGCGACGGATATTCCCGTTAAAGCGGTGCGGGCGGACACAGGGGATGCGGTCAACACCATGCTTCTGACTGCGCGCCAGACTCGGTTTGGACTTAAGATGAAGATGGATTCCGCACTCGGCTGGACCGTGAAAGGGCAGATAGAACTCGATTTCTGGGGCCAGAAAGGCAGCGGCGCGAACGGCGCGTCAATGCAGTCGGCCCCGCGGCTGCGGCTCGCGTTCTTCACACTGAAGAAAGAGAACCTGCAGTTGCTGTTCGGGCAGGATTGGACCTGCTTCGCACCATTGTCACCCAATTCACTGGCGCACGTGTCGATTCCAGCATTCTCCAGTTCCGGTAATCTGTGGAATCGGCTGCCGCAGATTCGTATGGACTATACCGTGCCAATGGAAAACGACAACAGCCTGCTCATCCAAGTGGCAGCTGTCCGGCCGATCGCAGCGGATGCGGTCGACGCAGGGCAGGGCGAACTGCTCGGCGCGGGTGAATACAGCAGTATCCCCTTCGGCCAGGCCCGGTTGGCGTTTGCATACGCCAAGAAGCTCACCGGCGGCGTGTCCGTGCACTTCGGCCAGGAAAACTGGAACAAGAAGTATCCGGCCGACGGCTACGATAAGGATGAGAAGACCACCACGTTTGGCGCCGCGGGCGACCTCAAGGTCACAACCGCCATTGTGGGATTCTCGGCCGAGGGATTTGTCGGCAGCAATCTCCCGATGATGTTCTCCAACGCCAGCAACTTCGCGAAGACAGTAGACAGCACGAAGACGCGTGAGGGCTACGACGTGATGGGCGGCTGGGGGGAAGTGTCGGTGAAGCCGACCGACTCCAAGGTGTCTTTCAACGCCGGCGCGGGGATTGAAAT
>JAGVEK010000186.1 GCA_020058315.1 Candidatus Zixiibacteriota bacterium | reverse complement strand
GTGGCAGGTAGCAGGGAAGCGCCGTGTCATCTCCCTTTGCTTTTGTGCCGGAGGGGCTTGGTGCCGGGAACACCGGACGGGCCGGTGCACGCTGAAGCGGCTGATCACCCTTCAGATTGACGACGACCGTGTTGGATGGCCAGTCGTACGAAATCACGCCGAGGGACCATGTTCCAGTATTCCACCTGATGTGAAGCTTGTCTCTCGCATCCAATTCGGTCAGTTGTGCCGCTTCGGATGCCAGGCCCTCCGGTTTGGTACCTCTTGGAGCCTTGCGGCGGCCGCCTCTGCTGAGGAGTTCTTTCTCCAGAACAAGTGCCTGGGCGAAATGCACGCTGCCGTCGTGGAGGTCAGTTCCGACCAGAATGCAGTTGTCTTTCAATCGCACATCCCAGTCTCGCTCCCCAGTGAAACGTGCCGCCATGATCAACGGCAATTTCCCACGTTTGGCTGTTGCGATTTCGGAGGGTGCATTGACGGCGATACCGAGAAAGTCGGTGTCCAGAAGCTGCGATTCACGCGCCGCCATAACTGACCGATCGGCATTGAAGAACTCGGCGTCGGTCAGGTTCAGTATTCCCGCAACAATTGCCGCCGCGGATATCATATCATCTCCCTTGCTCATGGCCGTCACATCTGCACCGCAACTCCGTTAGTCCTGCCGGTCATCGGTTGAACGTGGTCTTCATATCGAAGACATGTCCTGAAGTTGAAGGTACGGTTTGCACGTCTTGCAGAACATGTGGCTGCACGCGGCGCTGAAACTGTGGTACATGATGCAGTCGCCGTTCTCGGGACTGGGGGTGGCCTCGTCCTTATTCTGCCAGTTAACTGCACCCGCCGCCACGGTGGCTCCGTGCCGGCAGTGCGAGCCTGATCCCCCATGGCCAACATACTGCAACGGATGATCCTTCATTGATTTCGGCTGCTTTGCCGGTCTGGGTGTCTGGTTCCACATGTGCCCCTCTTCGTGGGCCACGGTATCGTTGTAATCTATTTCGCTACCCTGGGTGCCGGCGGCAGCCTTGGGGCGATAAACGCACAGGATCTGGCCCTTGCCGAACGACTCTCCCAGGAAGTCCTCCCCGGTTTCCAGCTGGAGCTTGACATACACCGGTTTAGCGTTCGTCGGCGCGGGAGCCTCTTTCGGCAGATTGATCTTGACAGAAAGCGTACTGGTGCGTGCGGAATCGATGGTGATGTTGGCATCGGTGATGTTTCCTCCCTTAGTCCAAGGGGTTTTCACCGTGGCCCATTCGCCAACGACCACCAGTTTGGCACCCGCTTTCAGAGCGGGTTTGCTCGCGATCGATCCTCCGGACCCCTGTGCCACGGTGACAGTCTGGTTGTTGGACTTCAGGGTGTGTATGCCGATTGTGCACGTGCCCGATGGATCGCACTGGTATTCGCAGATGATCAGATTGGCTTTGAGTGGATGGTCCGTCTCGGTTGTCATCATCTTGGCGAATTCCAGTTTGTTATGGCCTCCAATGGCCGCCACATCGCTGTTGGCGCCTCCTGTAGCGAGCATGTATTCCTTGAGGAAAGTTCTGTCCTGCAGGTCGGCCGGCAAGTCGCTCTTGGTAAAGACCTTCCCGTTGGACTTGTTCATCTCGGCTGAGACTTCCTTGTAGGCAGCTTCGGCTTTGGTTGGCTGCGGCGGTGTGTAGCCCGTGGCATACGTCATCTGATACCAGAACTTCCGCCACACGACGTATTCGGCCTGAGTCTTCTTCGGCGCGGGACCGGCTCCGGTCGTGCCGGGCGCCAATTCGGCTGAGATCTCGAAACGGTCTCCCCCGTAGGCGGAGAGGAAAAATGAAACCGGCGGCGTCCATCCCTTCCCATCGGTCTGCGCTTCCACTGTCGCCGTTCCGTTCTTGCTCCCGAATCCTTCCTTCTGGTCGCCGGTTAGATCGGTGCCGCTCCAGACATCCGGATCCGGGGCGCCGGGGTTGGATCGGTCGGGGCCATCGGTGCGCTTGAAGCTGAACTTGATCTTGATACCGGCCAGCAGATCCGACTTCCCATCTTTCTGTTTGATCCGGGCTTTCAGGACTATCTCGCGTCCATACTCGGGGTGTCGCTTGGGTTGTCCCTCGAGATCGGGCTTAAGATTGATGTATTGCTTGAAATTGGACCCGTCCTTGTCCGTCCGCGTGACACTCTCCGTGATCACCTCCGTATCGGTGCAGTCCATCGCGGCGCCCTTCACCCACTTCTCCTCATCCTGGGTCACCACTTCGACCAGCTCGATCAACTCGTACTCGATCGCGATCAGCGGCACACCCCCGCCACCCTCGCACTTGCACTCCTGCGCCAGGCTGTCGTAGAAGCTGCAATGGAATTCGGTCTTGTACCTCGGAAGAGGCGTCTTCACCTGTTTCTTGCAGGGAGCGATGTCTCCATTCTTGCAGGGCAAGTTCGGTAGCCGGGCGGGATGAAATAGGTAGAAGGTGACGCGGCGGTTGGTCTCACACTCCTTTTCGGTGTCTATCTGCGGATTGAACTCGCCGCATCCCATGTGCTTCGGATCCATGAAACGGCCGTCATCTATTTCGATGTCATGCTTGCCGGCCATGTAGGTCTCGAAGAGCTTTTTCCGAGTTTCAGTTCCTGCCACGCCGTCGACGGGCAATCCGTTATCCGTTTGGAACTGCTTCACCGCCTTCTTTGTCTGTGGGCCATCGATTCCATCCACCGGACCTGGGTCATACGGGTCTCCCATGTCTTTCAGGATGGCCTGAACGCTGCGGATCCCCCAGTGCTCCTCGTTGTAGAGTGTTTCCCATATATCCGGCTGGTTGGTGATGAATGCATAGACACTCTTCGCCCGGCGCTCACTCAGTCCCTTGTTGTACTGCTCCGTCCCCACCTTATCGGTGTGTCCAAAAATGAGGATCTTCGCCTCAGGATTGGTTTTCATGGCCTTATCAACAATCTTCAGGTCGTCGGCCACGGTTGGGCGCAGGAACGACTTGTCGAATTCAAAAGTCGCGCCGCTGATCCCGGCACAGGTCTGGAATTGCTTGGGTGGCGGTGGTTGTTTCTTGACCTTGAGCGTGTGCGTCTTGGTCGTGGAGAGACCGGACTTCTTGAATGGTACGGGGATCAGAAGCTGCGTTCTGACTACGCAATCGGCGGCGAACACGAAGCGTTTGTCCTCGCCGCGAAGGTAGCACCCCAGTTCATCGCGGAGCATTTCCTCCGCGATCTTGGGGTCATCGGTGCCCCAGTTGAAACGCGCGATGTCCTGCCAGGTCATCGGGTTCCCGGTCGCGGTCTCGCCCTCCGCGATCGACTTCAGCGTGTCACCGTCAGCGGGAGTGTATTTCTTGGCCGAATCGCGTTTCTCGTATCCCATGACTGATCGCTTTTGCGCCGCCGGTTCTACGTGATGGACAAGACTTCCAGAGCATCGGAGTCGGTCATGCTCTCAATCGAGCAAGATCCGGGATCGATGTCTCTGATTTCGATCATTCCGCTCCCGTCGGTCTTGCTTTTCTTGATGGTGCCATCAGGCAGCTTCACCGCCAGCGTCACCCCTTGGACTGGCTGACCGGTTTCATCATTGAGGATTTCAAACTTGATCCAGGTTTTTTCGTCTGTTGCGGGCGCCGCCGGCTCCGGCGCTGGTTCTTCCGCCTCGCCCTCCGCGGGTGCGTGGGCCTTCCCGCCGATGGTCAGGGGACGGAATACTCCGGCCACCCGGAGCCGCCCTGATTCCAATTCCGAGGCAACAATCTCGAGGAGTCGATGATCGTTCAGGTTGGAGATGTCCGATGCCCGGTACCGTTCCTCCGCCAGACCGCGAAGCACGGCCATGCTGAAAGGGTCGTCCCGTAGATCTTGCAGGAAGGAGAGCGCCGAGCCGGTGTCAGAGAAGTCTCTCAGGGTGAGGGGATCGACCTCATCCGAGGACTCCAAAATCGTCCAGTCCCAAGCTCCGCTGTGCAACACCCACGCCATTTCACGCTCCCGGAAGGGGGCAGCATCCAGCCGCTGCGTCAGGCAATAATAGGAACAACTTGCGTGTTTGTTCCATCATAATCAAGAGTCGCAACCGGCCTTTCGCCGTGGGCAGACGGCCGGGAATGTAAACGGCCCCGATTTCTCGGGGCCGTCGCATCAGATGATGATTGCCGGGGAGGCAGGGATCAGTGCTTCTCGTTGATGGGTTTGTAGGCGACCAAGGTCACCGATGCCAGCGAGAAGTCAGCCGTCCGCTGGTAGTCGTACTCGACTTCGGAACGGATCTCGATCCGTTCGAATCCCGCTTCCTGAACCAGACGCAGGTAGTCATTCTTGTCCAATGCCCCTGAGACACACCCAGCCCAGCGCTCCATGTCGTTCTTGACTGTGGACGGAATTGGCCCTTTCGCGACGACATCCGACACGCTGAACCGTCCCCCCGGTTTCAGAACACGGTAAACTTCGCGAAATACACGCGACTTGTCTGGGGCAAGATTGATCACACAGTTGGAAATCACGGCGTCAATGGTCGAGGCCTCCACGGGAAGCTCCTCGATCTCACCCAAACGGAAGTCGACATTTGAGTACCCACCGCTGGCCGCATTCTGCCGGGCGCACTCGATCATCGCTTCGGTCATATCGACTCCGATGACGAATCCACGCTCTCCGACCTTCTTGGCGGCCAGGAAACAGTCGATTCCCCCACCGGATCCCAGATCCAGGACCACCTCACCGGGTTTGAGATCAGCGAATGATGTGGGGTTCCCACACCCCAGGCCCATCGATGCGCCTTTTGGCACAGAGTTTAGTTCGTCGGTCGCGTAGCCAACGCTAATGTCGGTAGTCTGGCAGTCCCCACAACCGCTTGGGTTGCAGCACGATGGGGCGCTGGCCCTGGCGACGGCGCCATATTTTGATTTCACGCTGTTGATAATTGTTTGACGATCTGCCATGGCTGACCTCTCCATTTCTTATGCTAATCAGTTCTACCGATCTCATTGATCATTGGACCGAGCAATTCGCGAATCGTTCCCGCGAATTGGTCGGCCTTCACCAGACAAATGCAACAAGCCTTACCCTGTTGCTCGAAGGTGATGACCGCAAGTTTATCACCGGCCTTGATGTTGGCTCGTTCGCGGGTCTCTTTGGGAAGTACCATCTGGCCTCGTGCGTCAACCGTGGTCACAGATTCCACCCGGCAGCAACTGGACTCCGGGCCAGAGGGCGCAGCACACTGGTTTTGCTTCTTGGGCATCGGCATCACCTCCTTGGCATCTTCACAGTCATCGACCGCAATATCAGAATCAACTGATTGATCTGATTCCACTGAATAATACGTAACTCCCGCCTGGCTGTTCCATTTTTTTTCGGCCCCATCTGTTAGACAAGGGAAACGCGGTCAGTCCGACTACGTAACTCGATGTATCGCAC
>JAGVEK010000232.1 GCA_020058315.1 Candidatus Zixiibacteriota bacterium | reverse complement strand
TCATCATGCCCGAGACCGAAATCCAGGATGGGCGTATCACCGTGCTTAACGGCGTCATGGCGCACGAATTCGGACACCAGTTAGGGTTGGTCGATCTTTACAACACGAGCAATTTCTTCACTCAGGTCGGCAATTTCAGTCTGATGGATAACAACGCCGCCGACGTGGGAGTGACCGACACGCTTGGCGGCAGGTGGGTTACGGCGTACGGAGCGCTGCCGGTTTTTCCCGATGCCTGGTCGCGGGCTTACCTCGGATTCGTCGACGTCACCGAGGTCACCAATGCCAGTGGCGTAGATGTGCCCGCCGCTGAAGATCTCAGTCCGTTCCCGCAGGTCATGCGCGTGCCGATCTCGCCCACCGAATACTACCTGATCGAAAACCGGCGCGTGCAGATCGGCGGTCCCCACGTGACCGCCCTGCGTCAGGATTCCACCACTTTTGTCATTCTTGAACCCATTGACTCGCTTTCCGAACTGCCCACCCGTGAATATGATTATCTCCTCCCGGAGGAGGGCGGGCTGCTGATCTGGCATGTGGACGAAGGCGTGGCCGCCCTCGATACAATCCCCAAGGAAGGCTTTCCGGAGGATTCCATTCCGGGAGATGACATCCCGAACAACTTCCTGGCCAACACGCTGCAATGGAATCCGTACCGGCGTTTCGTGCGCCTGATCGAAGCCGACGGAATTGTCCATTTTGGCGGCTTCTACTCTTCCGGTACCGGAGAAAGAGGCGACTACTTCTTTCTGCATAACAGGGGGGAGTTGTCGGAGACGACGAATCCTCCCGCCATCAGCAATACCGGCGGGTCCACCGGCATTCGGATATTCGGCATCTCGGACCCATCCAACAGTATGACATTTAATGTCGCCATCACCGGACGCCTGGCCAATTTCCCTGTCTACGCGGGAGACGAGGATGGCGTGGCGGGTGCGCCGATTGTGACCGACATGGTCCGCGATGATTTTGGACGGTGGCGGTACCCTGGTGACGGCCGTCCGGAGATCTTTGCCGGTTACAGCAACTACGTCCTGGGCTGGCATTGGGACGGAACGCCCGTGGGCGGTGATAGTATCACGATTATTCGCAATTCCTTCGATGCAACGCCGGAAACACTCCATGTCCGCGTTGTTGCCAAGGGCAGCCCCGGCGATTCCGGCTGGATTTCGCCTCCCATTATCGGGGGTTTTGACGGCGACGAGGGATTCGCGGACCTCGCTGCGGTCTCGCGCACAGGGCATGTGTATGTCTGGCGCATGGAACCCGGTCCGGACAGCTTGTTCCGCCTCTGGCTCGATACCGTGACCACCGGCCGCCCGGCCGCCCAACCCGTGGCCGTCAATCGTGGCACTACGACCAGCTTCAAGGATCTGGTCATTCCAATCGAGGGGGCACGGTTCAACGTCGTAAATCTCCTGGATGGCGAGGTCATCGAGAGGCCTTTTTCCGGGACCATCCGTGGCCTTGCCGGGACCAGCGACTCCAATGTCGTCTGTGTGTGGCGGGCCGATTCTGTCCAGTGGTTTGTGAGTTCTCTCGGCGATTCTGGGCGGCACCACGCTGCACTCGGCACAGACTCTCTTTTCCCGCCAGTGCTGGGTGACTTGAATCATGATGGCACTCTGGAGGCTGTGGTCGCAAATGTCGCCGGACGGCTGTGGGCGCTGGGAACACCCGGCTTCACCGTCCTCCCTGGTTTCCCGGTCGAGTTGGGGAGCACTCCTTCCGCAGCCCCCGTGCTTGCCGACCTGGATCGCGACGGTCACCTTGAAATCATCGCCACGGCCGGTGGGCGCCTCTATGCATTCGCGTACACCGGGTCGCTGATTCCCAATTTCCCGGCCGTCATTGGACGGGTCAATTCGCCGGATTCTGTTACCGGATCACCGTCGGTCTCTGACTTCGGGAACAGCGGCAGGCTGAGTATTCTCACCGGAGGCCTTTCGCGCGCCGTGTATGGCTTCAATGGCGATGGTGGCGAAGTCTCCGGGTTCCCGCGTCCCTTGGGTGGCTGCCTGGTTTCATCCGTCGCAGCCGCGATCAATTCGAAGGATCATCGATCGGCCATCTTCGCCCGCGCCGATGACGGCTATCTCTACGCCTTCGAAGTTCCCCAGCCGGCCAGTCCCTCACGGGCCATCTGGCCGATGGCGTTTCGCGACGCCCTCCATACCTCGACGGTTGCCCTCGAGGATTTGGAACCGGTCACGTCATATACACAGTTCTTTCCCACCGACAGCGCCTTCGTCTACCCGAACCCCGCCCGCGATCAGGCCAATGTCCGGTACTGGTTGGGCGAGGATGCACGAGTCAACATCAGGATCTTCGATCTGGCCGGAAATCTGGTGCAGGAAGCCGGCAACATTCGGGGGATTGGCGGGGTCTTCAATCAGCCCTGGATTTGGGAATGTGCCGGCGCTGCTTCGGGGGTCTATTTTGTTCGCATCGAAGCCGTCGCCGACGGCGGCGGTGAACGCAAGACAATTATGTGCAAGATGTCCATTGTGCATTAGGAGCCGGTCCATCATGTGTCGGACGTGCCATATCATGAACATTAGAGAAATCGGAGGTATCGCTATGATCTTGTCCCGAACCGCACTCAAGATCCGCAGATTCTGCCAGCGCTCGGTCGTCGGCGTCTTTACGGTGGTCTTCGCTCTGGCCGGATTCGCCCTGGCGTCAGCAGTCGAAACGGCGCCGCGCGAAGGCCCGATCAATCCCTTGGCTGGCATCTCAATCGACAACATATCCCGCCAGTCATTCCTCGCGGGGACCATGTATCTGGTGGACGATCCGGTCTTCTATGCACAGGCCCCTGCCAACCCGGACTCCACTGCCGGCGTGTACGGTTATGAGTCGAAATCCCCCAAACGCGCCTTCATTCAGTCCTTCCTGATTCCCGGCTGGGGGCAGTGGTACAACGGCAGCCGAGTGAAGCCCTTCGTGTTCCTGGGCCTGGAAGCGGCAGGGTGGTTCGGCGTCAGTCAGTTCCACAGTAATGGACAGAAGAAACAGAACCAGTATCAAAAATTCGCTGACGATCCCCTCGGAGGGTGGAATTACCAGTTCTACCTGGACGGACTGAAGGCAGTGTACAAGGATTCTGCGGGTGCCCCGTTGGCAAGCGATACCCTGAAGTACAGGAATCCACTGTGGGGGACCGATTCGTGCGGGAGCTGTCCACAGTACACGACTTTCTCCCACCACATCCGCGCTGACGCCGATGGCAATCCGATCAAAGACCAGAACTACTACGAGAATATCGGGAAGTACAATCAGTTCTCCTATGGATGGCGGGATTTCCGGGTTGAGGATAGCGCGACCTTCATGACCCCGAACCGCGACTCCTACCGCCGCCAACGGGCGGATGCCAACCGCGAATTCAGTCGCGCATCCACCGTCCTGATCCTCACCATTGGAAACCATCTGATTTCTGCATTCGAGGCGGCCTTGGGAGCCGCACGCCACAACAAATCCATGGACCAGTTCGGCGCGGTCAGCGCCCAAGTGCGCCTGGTGCAATCACCCACCGACGGCAAGCTGTTTCCAAAACTCTACGTAGGTTACCGATTCTGATGCGCACCCGTCACATACAGTTCTTGAAGCCCGGGACGCTTCAGGCGGTGACCGTCGCATCGGTGCTCTGCCTCGGCCTCCACGCCACGAGTATAGGGGCGGGGTTCCCTGTCCCTGAGGGTGAACGCAAGAGCGCCCCCTTGGTGTCGGAGATCCCTGCTTCTGTCAGGCGGGACTCTCTGGCACAACCTCACGCCTCATTTGTCGCCATCCACACTCCCGCGGTGCTCACTCCGCTTCGATACGATCTTCTCTCGCCCGAACACCAGTTTCCTCCGGGTCCGATGCTCGCGGCAAGTCGCTCCGAGGAATTCGCCGACGATGATAAAGATCGCGTGAGCGTCTCCCGCGCTGCCCTGTTGTCACTGGCTCTGCCTGGGGCAGGCCAGTGGTACGCTGGTGCGCGCGGCCGGGCCGCCGCATTTCTCGCCGCCGAAGGGGTGCTCTGGGCTGCGTACGGCTTCTTTGAGACTGTTGGGGAAGCGAAGAAGACCGACTACCGTGTCTACGCCCGTGTGCATGCCGGTATCGACCCGGCCGGCAAGGACGACGCGTTCTATCGCACGATCACGTTCTACGATTCCCGCGAAGAGTACAATAACGTCGCCCGCGTCTTTGACCCGCGCCGTCCGTATTTTAGTGACATCCCCTACTGGCAATGGCAGTGGGACTCCGATGCATCGCGCTCAAAATACCGAACCATTCGTAACCAGAGCAATGAAGCCTTCAATCGCCGCAAGTTCACGCTGGGAGGACTGGCACTCAACCGTCTGGTTGCTGCCCTCGACGCCATACGGGTCGCCAAATCAGTCAATCGGCGCGCTCGGATGGAGACCGCAAGTTGGAAGATCCACCTCCGTGGGAATCCCGTCGCTCACAGCCCCGACTTTGCCGTCACATTCTCCAGAGGATTCTAAGCCGTAGTTGATGCCCAGCGAATCTGGTACCCATGGCCGATTACGACCATCGCTGCCGAACCGGTAGGGCCGGGACCGGCCCAAAGAGTCCCGCTTCTCGATGCGCGACACTCCTGCTTGGCTCCACGCTGCTCCTCGGTCTGTCGGGTTGCGCGGGATCGCGGCTGAAAGAGTCTCCATCTGGATTCAATCAGTATTCGACTCTCCAAGTCGTGGCAGTAATCGATGACTCCTTCCTGCATCGCGCCTCGCGGCCGAACGCTGCCTCCCATATAGCCGATCAGTT
>JAGVEK010000410.1 GCA_020058315.1 Candidatus Zixiibacteriota bacterium | reverse complement strand
TGGTCTGGGGATCACATTCGCAAACTGGCTGAGCATCCTTGCCATCATCATCCCCATCACCGGTGCCTTCCTGTATCGCGTGCACATCGAAGAAGCCGCATTGCGTGAGGCCTTCGGTGACGAGTACGCCAAGTACGCCTCGCGCACGCGCCGCTTCGTCCCATTCCTGTTCATTGCGTAAGAAATCGGCCCACCCTGCCGATTGGCAGGGACGTTGGTGGCCCACCAGAAGCGAGTTCGCCGCAGGCGAACGACGTGGATGGTGGGGCGTGGAACGGTCGTGAGATGTGCGTCAAGAACCCCACCATCCGCGCATTCCGCCTCGCGGAATGGGCTCCCGGCGGGCCACCCTGCACGGAGGGAATGAGGGAGATAATCTGCAAATCCATCCAGATGATCTTTTGATCGCGTCCCACATCGCGCAATTTCCGTTAGACAACCACCCTCCTGTCCTGTACTTTCCCGCCCATGGCTACCGTCTACTTTGGCGATCAATTTGTCGATGACACGCAGGCGATGGTTCCCGTGACCACCCACGCACTGCACTATGGCATTGCCATTTTTGAGGGCATCCGCGCCTACCGCACTTCTGACGGCTCGGCGATCTTCCGTCCCCTCGATCATTATCGTCGTTTTCTGAAAAACGCCGCCTTGTTGCAGATGCGGCCGCGTGAGACGGCGGAGGAACTGACCGGCATCACGATCGAGCTTCTCCAGCGTAACAAGAATTACGGAGACACTTACATTCGTCCCCTGCTGTACAGTTCATCCACCGCGGTCGGTGCCCACCTGCAGCCCGGTGAAAAGCTGGCCATCATGACTTACCCGTGGACACCAACGTCCCTTCCACCTGCGGTTTCCACCGCCACATACTCCAAATGGCGCCGGTTTCCCCGCGCGTCCTGTCCCGCCGGAGCCAAGATCACCGGTTTGTATGTGAATTCGGCTCTCGCCATCGATGAATCGCGACGCCGTGGATTCGATCAGACGATTATGCTTACCACCTCGGGGGAAGTGTCCGAGGGATATGGAGCGAACATCTTCGCGATATTTGGTGAACGCGTGGTGACCCCGCCGGAATCGGCGGACATTCTGGCCGGGATTACGCGCGACACGCTGATCCGTCATTTCCAGTCGCATCACGATCTCACCGTGAGTATCGAATCGATTTCACCTGACCAGTTATTCGAGGCCGACGAATTATTTCTTTGTGGCACCGGCCTCGAGATCCGCCCCATCGGCCGGCTCGAGGATCGGACAATTGGCACTGGCGCCATCGGTCCGGTTACGACTGAGGCGGCACGCTGGTATCGTGCAATCGTCACCGGCACCATGCCCGCACCCGATGGCTGGCGTGTCGCGGTCTCAGCGGTTGGCGCCAAAGCGTGACCCGGATGTTCACCCTGGTATGCCGGGTGGCTGCGGCACGCAGAACGTCCAGAGCGTCATGCTGAGAACAGATCATTTTGGTGGGCCGGACACTCTTGTCCGGTCTCTTCCATCACAAGCTCATTACGCGCCGAGATCGACCGTGGTGATTCACTGGAGTTCCCATGTTTGGGGAGGGCGATCCGGTCGCCTGTTCCAGTGCACCAGTAATCGTGGCTGTTCTGTTCGAGGCACTAACTAAGTAGATTCCCTGTGCGGGCACGCTCACTTTCCCCTTTCCGTCAGTGGCCAAATCCAAAGGCCGTTGCTTCCTGGTGCTTCTACGACTTCGCCAATTCCGTATATGCCGCTGTCATTCCAGCCACCATCTGGGCGGCGTACTACGCTGACGTGATCGTCGGTGGGACCGGGGGAGAGGGTGCTTTGTGGTGGGGGCGGGCAGTCTCGCTCACCATGTTTATTGTCGCAGTGACGTCGCCTTTCGGTGGCGCTATTGCGGATCAGACCGGGTGGCGTAAACGTCTGCTGATCGCGTACACCATTGTTGCGCTTGCCGGTACGGCGCTCTTGTCGACCGTGGCGCCGGGCATGATCCTCTATGGCTTTATCTTGAGCGTACTCGCCGGAATCGGTTTTGAGGGGGCCATTGTCTACTACAACGCTTATCTCCCCGCTCTCACGCCTCCGGAGCGGCAGGGACGACTCTCGGGTCTGGGGTTCGCCGTGGGGTACGCAGGATCGTTCGTGGGGCTCTTCGCCGCGCTACCCCTGGTTTCCGCGGGTCACTTTGCGGCCGCGTTCGTCGTAACGGCGGTTCTGTTCGCTGCGTTCTCGCTGCCCGCATTCCTCTGGCTCCCACCCGACAGAATAACCACCCATTCTGTCGGCACGGCGGCCCGCGCTGGATGGCAGGGAACATGGCAAACCGCGCGTGACATCGTTCGGATCAAACCGCTCCGGCGGTTCCTCTTGGCGTTTTTGCTGTACGACGATGGCGTAAACACTGTCATCTTCTTCTCGGCGATTTTTGCCAGGCAGACACTCGGCTTCGCCATGACCGACCTGATCTGGGTCTATATGTGTGTGCAGATTTCAGCACTGATCGGTGCCGCCTTATGGGCGCGTCCCACAGACACGAAAGGCCCGCGGTTCGTCGTCCTGGCAATGCTCGTCCAGTGGATTGTCGTTGTGACCCTCGTCTACTTCGTCACTAGCAAGACGACATTCTTCATCGTGGCGGCGCTTGCCGGAACCGGGCTCGGAGCAATCCAGGCCGCCAGCAGGGCGTTCATGGCGACTCTGATCCCCGCCGGTCGCGAGGGGGAGTTTTTCGGATTCTACTCGCTGTGCGGTAAGAGCGCAGCCGTTCTCGGCCCTCTCATCTTCGGTGAAGTGGCCATTCTCACTGGCGGCAACTTGCGTCTGGCCGCCCTCTCCATCTTGGTCTTCTTTGTGGCAGGTGCTACCATCCTGTTGACCGCACGTGCTGGCGGCCCGACAGTGTCCACGGGCACGATGCCCGTGCCACCAAGTTAACCACGATCTTGGTGGCACGGGCATCCTGCCCGTGATCCCGCCCTAAGGTTTTTCCTTGGGGGAAACCGCAGGTTTGGAGGACTTCTTCGATTTTGTTCTATGTTCTGGGGCTGCGGTGGCGGGTTTGGTCTTTTCGGTCTGTTCTTTCACCTTGGCCTGTTTAGCGAGACGGTCATCCACGCCGTTGCCGTCAGCGTCGATGTAGTCATCGTACTGCTGCTCAGTCGCCGGTTTCGCCTCACGCACCTGTCGCTTCAACTTGTCCAAGAGTCCCGATTCGGGTTTCACCGGGGCGGTGAGGAAAGTCTTGGTCTGAGGCTGTTTGACAGTTGGAGTCGGGACCGCCGCAGTCGTGTCAGCACTCGGCTTGACATCAATGGCCGCCGCCCGCCCACCGATACATGTCGCGCCCGCAACTCCCAGAACAAATATGAAGAGAATCCTTTTCAAAGCCAGTCACCTTCCATCCCACATATAGCCATCGACAGCCCACTTCGCCAGCATAAATCAAGCAACCTACGCATGACTCGCTTCTGGTGAGCCACCACACAGGAAGGCCCACTTGAGGTGCCACGGGTCTTCAGACCCGTGAAGCCTGGTCCATTGGTGGCCCACCAGGAGCGAGTTCGCCGCAGGCGAACGACGCGGATGGTGGGGTCGTGAATGCGCGGGATAGGTCTGAGATTCCCCACCATCCGTATCGTCCCGCTTCGCGGGACTCGCTTCTGGTGGGCCACCGGGCCGGATTGGTCTGTTGAGGTGCCACGGGTCTTCAGACCCGTGATCTCGGCCTGAAGGAGCCCCGGCACCATATCGACCCTACCGTCTCTTTTCGCGCTTCGAATTCCCATTGTCTTCCGACCGTTCCTGCTTGGCCTTGCCCACTCGATCCTTCGACTTCTCAGGTTTCGACGCGACCGCCTCGTTCCTGCTCTGCCCCTTCTCCTTACCAGTCACCTGCGCAGGCGACTCATCACGCGCACCACGCTTACCCTCCGATATCGCACCCGTGAGAGTTCCCACCACGGACCGGAGCCACCCTGGGTTGGCCTCTTTCTGATGACGAGGCTGTTCCGGCTGACCTTCCGGGATTACAGGCTGATCACCACGTTTTGCAGTCTCATTACGCCGGTCTGCTGCGGGAGGTGCAACTGCAGTCCGTCGATCCTGGACCTGCGGCGCTCCGCGCTTCGATTCCCCTAACTCACCGCCGCGCGTTCTGTTCCCCATCGTCCCTTCGTCGCGCTGCTGATCCTTGATTTGCTCTACACGGCCGTTTCTGCGGCCATCGGGTTGCTGAGATACTGGAGCGCGACGATACTCCACGTTCTTTTCCTTGTACCGCTCCAACCGATCGCCAAATTGCGCGATCCCGTCCCGGCGTCCCTCCTTGATGTATCCATGCTCACGGATATCGTCCCAGTCGTGTCCCTCGATCCGGGGGCGATAGTCGCGCTTCGGATAAAACGCGAACGCGTGACGGCGGACCAGCCTGTCGCCGCGAAAGCAGGTGATCACATGCTGGCCGTAATAATGACGTGGCAGCCACAGTGGCGCGATCCCGATGTACACACCATCAACATGGATGCTCGCCCCGATTGGCCAGTTGATGTATACCTCGCCGTAAAACTGATCCGGCCACGGGTCGTAATCAATGTTCACATGCTGGTAGTAGCGGGGGTTCACATAGAACGTTGCCAGATCGGTGGCGCACCAGTTCCAAAACCGTCCTGTGATCTTGCGGTTGACCACTCCGATATAATCCAGACGGTCATTGCCCGCGCGAAAGTCCCGCAATTCCGGATCACGATCAATCGTTCCACCGTGGTTCACCGACCGCATGTACACCGGCCAGTCCGGCGGATCGATTGGGAACTCCGTGGCTATCGCCTGCACATACTCAATCCCCGCCGGCCCGTCCACCGTCCAGTCGTATCCGTCCCGGGGACGAGGGAAACGTATCACATCACCGGCGCTCATGAAGTTGTCATCCCATGCATCATAGGGGAAAAGAATCCTGAGATTGCCTCGTGTATCGATGTTGTACAGAATCAGGAAGCAATCCCGGTTTACCTCGACATTCATGGCGATCGGATCGCCGATCGCATACGAGGAGCCTTCGCCCCGATCCGGCCACACCGAGATCTGGAGATCCGCCACTGGTCTGGGACGAATCTGAATCTGTGTGGAGACCTGCATATCCCCCGACGCCGGTGCCGCCAGGCCCAGCATCATCACCATACCCGCCATCGCGCCCGCGATCCTGTGCGCTCGTTTCGTCTTCATGGCTCGCTCCTCCTCATCCGATTCCGCTTTCATCTGGTACTGTAGGGGCACGGCTTGCCGTGCCCGCTCTTGCGAAATCCATCTAATGCTTCGCTGGGTATGTTCCCGCGCTGTCGCGCAGCACCACTGGTTTCAACTCCGGATTCGCCACTGCGACCTGGTAGGCCCAGTCAACCAGCACCGACATCCCGTTCTTTGATGTGACCCGAAACTTGGCGTAATGGTCGTCGGCTGTCCAGACTGCGTACGAATGCCCAGCGATCAACTCGCACCAGCCGACTTTCGACCAGCCATTGTCCGGCGCCCAGTCAAGATCATCGAGATCCTTGGTGTATCCAAAGTCCTGGATATCCACGTCAACATTGGCGGCGTCAACAAAGAGGGCGCCATTGGACACATCATAGCTGATCTCGATGTCCGCATCAGCGCTGCCAGCGGCAACCCGTCTCCCCCGGGAGAAATCGAATCCCGCCAGACTCGGCTCGCTGGCACGCGCAAAAAGCAGCACATCGTATCCCGCCGGACGCGGTGTGTCGAACACGTCCTCCGGCGACAGATCACTCTCATTGCCGGCATCGTCAAACGCATCGACCGCGTAGTAGTAGGTCACGCCGTTCGTCACATTGCGATCGACGAACGAACCTCCGCCGGTTACTTCTGCGATCCGCGTATACGCCCCGTCCACCGAGTTCGACCGATAAACGCCATACCCCGCCAAATCCCACTCGCTGCTCTCAAACCAAAGAATCGTGACCTCCCGATCCCCAGTGATACTTGTCACGCCGCGCGGCACCGCTGGCGGTGTCGTATCCGGCGGCGATTCATAGACCGTCTTTGTGATTTCGCACCCTGCCAGAGCCACGCCCATCACCAGCCCGGCCAGCCCTGTTATCAGATGTCTCGTTCTCATGCTCAGCCTCCTCATACGTCTCCGGCATGCCCTAAAGCATCGGACGTGCCAATGCCATCACTCAGGCGTAGGGGCGTGTCGCGAGACGCCCCTATTGCATTGCAGTGTAATATGTTGCGTGTTATTGCTGAAGTGTTTCTTGATGAGGATCATTCGGGTTTGAGCACGAATGAAAGACGAGGCGCACAGTTTCCGGGCGAATGCTCAGTAAGGGCGCACGGTGTGCGCCCGTTCGCG
>JAGVEK010000409.1 GCA_020058315.1 Candidatus Zixiibacteriota bacterium | reverse complement strand
CCTGCCTTCGCCGTCTCGATCGCGATACAATCGACCGGACAGGCTCGCGCGCACTGCAAACATCCGATGCAATCTGCGATGACATTAAAGAGCCGGCCCTTCGCGCCCTTCGGCAACTCCCAAGTCTCATTGGGATACTGCAAGGTGATCGGCTTTTTGAAGAGGTGCTCGAACGTGACACGGAGGCCGACCAGAAGCGACCAGAAACCGGAAACATGGTGATTGAATTTGTTCATCGTTTATCCCTGAACGATTCGCCGGACTTACATCCCCTCGAGATCCGGTTCACGTCGCGGCGGGGGATCCACCCGCAAATCGGGCGTGTCCTTTGACACCCAATGCCCGCGTTCCGGATCCATCCCTGCCGGATACGGCACCATCAGACCACGATAATACTCCTGCACCACATAGTCTTTGCGCAGCGGCCATCCTTCCCAGTCGTCGGGACACAGAATCCGGCGCAGGTCATGGTGGCCGTCGAAGACGATCCCCATCATGTCGTACGCCTCTCGCTCATGCCAGTCGGCGGTCCCAAACACGGTTGATACCGTGGGAACATGGGGGTTCGCCCGGTCGCCCAGTTCGACTTTCAGCGTGATCCGGTGTCTATGCTTCATTGAATGGAGATTGTAAACAACCTGCAGCTTGTCCTTGAGGTCGACCGCCGACAGGCACATCAGCGATGTCAGGTCGATCCCCGGCGCATCGCGCAGCCAGCGGCAGACTTCGGTGATTGACTGCGGATCGACAGTGCAGGAGGGATCAATCCCCTCGGCCAGGTCGCCGATGCGATCAGCGAATTGCGCTTTTAGCTTGGCGTGGATCTCTTGAATTGTCATGGCCGTTCCATTCACGCCGCCATCACCGGCGCCAATTTTCTTCCCAGCAGCGACTCGCGTTTGATCTTCTCTTGGATCATCATCAGACCCTCGAGAAGCGCCTCCGGACGGGGCGGACAACCGGCAACATAGACATCAACCGGAACGATCTGATCGACCCCTTTGAGAACATGGTACCCGTGCTTCCAGTAGGGGCCGCCGCACGTGGCACAAGAACCCATCGAGAGCACATACTTGGGTTCGGGCATCTGCTCATAGAGTTTCTTCACCCGTAACGCCATCTTCATCGTCACCGTACCCGCGACGATCATCAGGTCCGACTGCCGGGGCGATGCGCGCATAACACCCATCCCGAAACGGTCGATATCGTACCGGCCGGCAGCGGTCGCCATCATCTCGATGGCACAGCACGCCAGACCGAAAGACATCGGCCAAACGGACGACTGCCGCGCCCAAGACAAAACCTTGTCCACGGAAGTGATGATAACGTTGTTTCCGTGGCGACCTTCCAGAGGGAGGGTTTGTTCCGCCTTCTCCCTGATCTTCACGTCTGTCTGCGTCTTACCCATTGCTTGTTCCTTCAGGACCAGTCATCTGAATCTTGAGCGTTCTTCAACCTGTCGATGGGATGCTTGCTCACGACAGTCCCTCTTCACATGCTATTGTACCAGTTGCTGTTGCAGGAAGTCAACGGGTTTGTCCCCTCGCTCGCTCTTCGGCGGCAAAGAAAGAAGTGTTTCGATATTCAACACCATGCCGTCGCGTGACAGCGCTCCAATTTCCGTGATCCCCGTGTCCATTCGGATCGCATCCTCCGGACAGGCCTCCACACAAAACCCGCAGAAGACACAGCGACCAATATCGATATCAAACGACTTCGGCCGTTTCTCGATGCTTGAGTCATCCACCTCTTCCGCAACGATCTTGATGCAGAAGGCGGGACAGACTGTCTCGCACATCATGCAGGCAACACACCGGGGTGTGCCATCCGGACGCTTTGCCAGCCGGTGGAGCGTGCGCAGGCGCGGCGATTGCGGACGCCGGACTTCGGGGTACTGAAATGTCGCGGCCCCCGGCGGCCCCGATTTGACGCCGACCAGCCACAGCGAGTGGCGCCAGAGGTTGACAAAGAAGTGGCGCGCCGTCAGTACCAGTCCGCGAAACACCTCCAGAAGGTAGGTGCGCTCCCAGAAAGTCAGCGTCCGGCGCCGCTCGGAAACATGGATAACTCTGACCGTGCCCATCGGATGCTACCGCCCAACCCACAGGACAATGACCGCCGTCGCCAGTGTGTTGGCCAGCGACAGCGGCAGCAGGACTTTCCATCCCAAGTTCATCAACTGGTCAAAGCGGAATCGCGGCAGAGTCCACCGGATCAGCATCTGCAGCCAGCAGAAGAACGACACCTTCACCACAAATGCAGCAACCCGCAAAGATTCGACCATCCATGTGTTGAGATCCCAAGTCGTTCCCCACGGGAACGCGAAACCGGTGTCGCCGAGGTAGGGCACCTGCCAGCCGCCGAAAAAGAAGGTCGTCACCATCGCCGCGACCAGGATCTGCTCGATGAAATCCGCGAACATGAACATCCCGAACTTCATGGAGGAATATTCGACGAAAAAGCCGATGATTTCCGACTCACCTTCAGGAATATCGAACGGGATGCGTTTGGTCTCGGCAATCGCCGCCGTCATGAAAAGAAGAAGACCCAGCGGCTGCAAAAACACACCCCAGCGCGGCAGAAAGCCGAAAAGCAGACCGCCCTGCGCCCGCACGATCTCCTGCATCGACAGTGTCTGGAAAATCAAGATGACGCCGACCAATGTCAGCCCGAATGTGATCTCGTAGGAGATCATCTGCGCCGTGGCGCGAATCCCGCCAAGCAGTGCGTAGTTGTTGTTTGATGACCAGCCGGCGAGCACGACACCGTAGACGGCCACCGACATCATGGCAAAAATGAACAGGATGCCCACATTGACATCAGCAACCTGCAGACCAATCGAATGCCCGGCGATCACAATCGAACTCCCAAAGGGAATCACGGCAAACGAGAGGAGGGCAAAAAAGATCGAAAGAACAGGCGCTATGGCGTGAATAAATTTGTGCGGTGTGTTCGGGACAAAGTCTTCCTTGGTGAACATCTTCACCGCGTCGGCAATGATGTGGAACAGACCCCACACGCGCAGACCCAGGATCGACGCACGATTGGCGCCGATCCGATCCTGCATCACTGCCGACTGCTTGCGCTCCACCCAGGTGAGAAGCCCACCGAGACTGAGGGCGAACATGATGATGAAGATCGTCTTGCCGACCGCCACCCCGATTTCCAGACCTGCATTCATTCCTGAGAATCCTATGTTGTGGCCGCCGTTGCACTACGGCGCGAGGGATTGACACCACCGTCGCCGAGTGTCTCGTACGACAACCCGGCGAAATACCCGGCATTTTGTGCCAATTCGGCGAAACAGTTTTCCGGCTGCCGGGGCGCGGTTTTCAACTCCCAGCGATTCGCCAAGTCGGCCAGCGTATCAAGAAGAGGACGCGACTGCCCGACAGGCGGCATCGCCTGATTGTATCGCTGCACCCGCCCCTCGAAATTGCAGATTGACCCATCCATCTCGGCAAATGAAGTCATTGGCAACGCAACTGTCGCCATCTCAGTCAGAACAGAGCGATGAGTCTGAATGGCGATCAGGGTTTCAACGTTTCTCAGCTTTTCGCGGAGCAAGTCGGTGCTGTACCTCTCCAGAAGTCCCCCGCCGATGACAAACATCGTCTTGATCTTTCCCGCCGCGGCGGCCTCAAGAATGGTGTCCACCGTCGGGTCGGCCGTGTGCGGCTGCCCGATGATCAGGTTGGCACCGAATGAGTTCGGGAATGTATCGGTCTTGCGCAGCAGAGAGTCCTCGACGCCATTGGGATCGGGCGTACAGCGATGCGCAATCTTCTCTATCTTCATTCCCTGCAAGAACAGGCCCCGTGCCGCCCAGAGTTCTTCATTCGACAGCGCGGGCGTGGCGATGACGGCCGCAGCCGCCACACCGGACCGGCCGACCTGGTGCGTGACCTGCTCGTCGATTTGCGCCAGCGCGAGCGTCCAGTCTGACTTCTCCTGCCCTTTCCCGGTCAGGCGCACCAACGGCTGGACAAGACGATCGTCAGATTCAATGCTCTTATATGAATAGCGCCCAGTATCACACATCCAATGGTGGTTGACCTCGCCGTTGAAACGCGGCTTCAAACGCGCGATCAGTCTGCCGTCGTTGTGATGCGTACGGCGGCGATTCGAGTGAATCTCAATATTGCACCCGCGCGCACAGCCATGGCAGACCGACTCGGTCTTGTCCAGATACCAGACACGGACTTTGAAACGGAAATCGCGGTCGGTCAGGGCACCCACCGGGCAGACGTCCGCAAGGCATCCGGAATAGGCATTGTCAACGGTGACACCTTTGACCGGCAGCAATTCGGAATGGTCTCCACGATTGAAAATGCCCAGCTCATGCGTCTTGGTCACTTCATCCACAAAGCGCACGCAGCGCGAGCAGAGGATACAGCGTTCCGAATCGAGCATAATGTGCGGCCCGATCGGCATCGCCTTGTGCTTCTTGAGTTTGTTCTCCAGGAGTGTCGAGTCGTACTGCCCGAACTGCATGTAGAATTCCTGCAGCTTGCATTCACCCGCCTGATCGCACACAGGGCAATCCAGCGGATGATTGGCCAGCAGGAATTCGAGGATTGCCTGGCGGGCAATGGTGACTTTCTCGGTTGTCGTGCGCACGACCATTCCATCGGTCACAAATGTATAGCAGGCAATCTGCAGCTTTGGCGCCTTCTCGACTTCCACAAGGCACATGCGGCATGAGCCGGCAATCGACAGCCCCGGGTGGTAGCAATAACGAGGGATGTAGATCCCCAGCTTCTCGGCCGCCTGGATCACGGTCGTCCCCGCCGGGACTTCTATCGTGCGATCGTCGATGGTGAGTTTGGGCATGGTTCGCCGTTTGGTATCCGTATCTGTATCAGATCACTGGTGGGCAGAGCCCACCCTGCATCAGACGGCGGCCCTCTCCAGCCGCTCGCCAATGCGTGTCACCGGCACCGGCGATTCACTCACCGGCCGCCCGCGCCTGATCCACTCCTCAAACTCCGGCCGAAATTTGGTGACCCAACTCATCACCGGCATCGCCGCCGCATCACCTAAAGGACAAATCGTATTGCCAAGCACATTCCTGGCAACGCGGATAAGATTGTCGGCATCTCCGGGACGGCCCAGACCGTCAATAATCCGCTGGATAATCTTTGCCATCCACGCCGTTCCCTCGCGGCATGGCGTGCATTGTCCGCACGATTCGTGCGCATAAAACCGGGTCAGCACGAGCAGTGCCTCGGGAAGGGAAACTGTTTCGTCAAATACGATAATCCCCGCCGATCCCAGCATGGAACCGATCTTGGCCAGTGAATCGAAATCCATCGGCACATCAATTTCGTCGGCGGTCAAAATCGGGCACGATGACCCGCCGGGAATGACTGCCTTCAGCCTGCGGCCGTCGGTGATACCGCCGGCATAATCGTAAATGATCTGCCGCAGCGGCGTCCCCATCGGCAGCTCATAGATACCCGGCTTGTTCACTCGTCCGGAGATCGAGTACATGCGCAACCCGCCGTTACGCTCGCATCCCAAGTCGGCAAAAGCCTGTCCCCCCATTTCGATCACGAACGGCACGTACGACAATGTCTCAACGTTGTTGACCACTGTCGGACAGCGCTGGTATCCCTCGACCGCAGGAAACGGCGGTTTCAGCCGTGGCCAGCCGCGCTTGCCTTCCAGTGATTCAAGAAGCGATGTTTCTTCACCGCAGATATAGGCACCGGCGCCGCGATGCACGACAATATCGAGTGCGAAGTCGCGTCCCATGACCCGTTCGCCCAAAATGCCGGCATCTTTCGCCTCTGCAATGGCGCGTTCCATACGCTCAATCGGCAGATCATACTCGCCACGAATGTAGATGAATGCCTTGTGCGAACGGATGGCGTAACACGTGATGATGATCCCCTCAATCAGAAGATGGGGGTCATGGATCATGATGTACTTGTCTTTGACAGTGCCCGGCTCGCCTTCGTCGCCATTGACGACCAGGTAACGCGGCTTGGGGGAATCCTTCGGCAGGAAACTCCACTTGCGTCCGGCGGGGAATCCCGCGCCGCCCAGCCCGCGCAGATTCGACTTGATCACATCCTCGACAATCGCCTCGGGAGCCATCGCCAGCGCCTTCTCCAAGCGCGAATACGCCCCGTTCGCTCTGGCAACGGCAAGCGTGTGCGAGTTCTCGAGGCCGATGTTCCTGGTGGCGAGTTTCAGCATGTCTGAACGATCGCGTCTTCCCGGTGCCACGGATCCTTAGACCCGTGTCCTCTCCGCTGAATCGATTGTGAAACGGATGTGAGTCATATCAACATCCACAAGACTACCGTGCCCCGTCAATAATCTGATCAATCTTCTCCCGCGTCAGATTCCCCTCATACCGCCCATCAATCCGCAGCGCCGGGGCACATTCGCAATACGCGAGACACTCGACCGCTTCCAGGCTGAAGCGCCCATCAGTGGTCACTTCACCGGGATGGATGCCTAATTTTGCAATCAGGTGGTCCAATAGCTCGGGCGCATTGGCCAGCCAGCAGGAAATGTTACGGCAAATCTGAACGTGGTGCCTTCCGAGCGGCCGCTGCGGGAACATGGTGTAGAACGTCACCACTGAATGAATCTCATTGAGCGGGCGCTTGAGAACCTCGCCGAGAATTGCCTCCACCTGCGGCGAGATCCAGCCGAACTCCCTCACTGCCAGCCAGATAATCGGGAGCGTTGCCGATCTGGTGTCGGGGTAGCGCGAGAAAATTGCGTCGATCTCACGACGCGCGGCATCGGACCAGGTCACCGGCCCAGGATGATCGACCATCTGGTAGGCGGGTATGCTCATTGCGTCATCAACGATCCAATTCACCCGCAATCATGTTGATCGTGCCAAATGTGGCAATCACATCGGCAATCATGCCGCCGACGATCATGCGGTCCATGCCCTGCATCAGGTAGAAGCAGGGTGGGCGGCAATGGACGCGGTAGGCGCTTCCGCTCCCATCGGAAACCATGTAGAAACCCAGCTCGCCGTTCGCGGCCTCATTCGCAATGTAGATTTCCCCCGGCGGCGGCTGGATGCCCTGCCCCTCCATGATCAGCATGAAGTGGTTCATCAGCCCTTCAATATTCCCGTAGGTACTCTCCTTCGGCGGCAGAACGACACCCTTGGCCGGGGCATTCATGCGTTCCGCCGAAATCTTGCCGGCGCCTTCCAATGTCGGATCGACCCGAACGGTGCGCAGCAACAGGTCAGCGGTCATGCCCATCTTGGCGGCGTCAACCATTTGCGCGCCGGTCAGCGGCCGTCCGCTCAAATCCACCTGTACTGCGCCTCCGGGGATTTGCTCGATTGCCTGACGGATGATGCGCGCCGATTGGCGCATTTCCTCCAGTCGCACCAGGTAGCGATCGTAGTTATCGCCCACTGCCCCGACCGGCACATCAAAGTCAAACCGGTCGTACACCAGGTAAGGCTCATCCTTGCGCAGATCACGCGGCATCCCGGTCGAGCGCAACACCGGCCCGGTGAAACCCAAAGACCAAGCCTCGGAAGACGAGATACAGCCCACGTCTTTGACGCGGTCGATAAAGATCCGGTTGCGCGTCAGGAGGCGGTCAACTTCGTCAATTTCGATCTGAACCTTATCGAGCGCCTTCTCTAAACGATCGAGCCAGCCGTCGGGCAGGTCACCCTTGACACCGCCGACACGAACGTACGATACGGTCAGACGGGCACCGGTGAGTTCCTCAACAAACTCATACAGATACTCACGGGCTTTCATCAAGTAGATGAAAGGCGTCATCGCGCCCATCTCCATCGCGCAGGCGGCAATACAGGTCAGATGGTCCGTGATGCGCGAGACCTCGGAGATGATGACGCGGATATAATCACAACGCTCGGTGGGGTGAATTCCCAGCAGCTTCTCGACACCCATCGCATAGGCAACGTTATTGATCAATGGCGAGACATAGTTCAGACGGTCCGTGTAGGGAAACGCCTGTCCCCACCCCACCACTTCGCATTCTTTCTCAAACGCGCGATGCAGGTAGCCGATCTCGATATTGGCGCTGACAACCTTCTCACCGTCCAGCTCGGTGATGATCCGAATGACACCGTGCATCGCAGGATGCGACGGGCCCATGTTGATCATCATCGACCGGGTCTCCCGATCTGGGCCTGCCGGCGACTTACCGCCGTCGGTGGCAATGGGAGTTTGAACGGTGGTTTCAGTCACAAGATGCCTGAGGCTGCGGATACGCCCGATTCTGCATGGGCTGTGTCGAGCCGGAAAGACTTCATCGTCTTGGCACTATTCATTCAAAAACCATTCCCGGACGATCGTTGTGAACGGGACGCTCCTCAACCAGGGGTTGCCGCTTGTTCACGGGGTAATCCTTCCGCAGCGGATGACCAACGAATTGGTCATACATCAGGATGCGCGTCAGGTTGGGATGACCCAGGAATCGGATGCCAAACATATCGTAGACTTCACGCTCCGCCCAATTCGCTGCCGGATAAAGATCGACAACAGTGTCGATCACCGGGTCGCTGTCCGGCACAGGCCGCGTCTTCAAACGGAATCGGGCGTTCCTGCTGCGTGAATAGAGATGAAGGACGATCTCGAAGCGTGGTTTCTGCTTGAGTTTCAGCCGATCGACCGCTGTCAAGTCCACGAGAAAATCGAAGCTGCACTCCGGGTCATCCCGCAGACAGAGGACTACATCGTGATAACGCGCCGACTCAACCACGGCGGTCACATCCCCGCGAAATGCATGGGTTTCGATAATCGCGTCCCGAAACTGATCGAGAAGGTGCTTGAGTACCGGATTGTTGTCAGCCACATCAGCCATCTGGGGCCTCACTTGGAGCCAACAACAGCGCTGCGAACCGGACCCACCAACGGGTGGTGCTGCTTCTGGATCTTCGCTTGTAACTTCATCAGCGCATCCAGCACGGTCTCGGGACGCGGCGGGCAGCCGGGAATATAAAGGTCAACGGGAATCACACGGTCGATTCCCTGCACAGTAGCGTAATTGTCGTAAAACCCACCCGTGCAAGTACATACACCGAACGCCACAACCCACTTCGGTTCACACATCTGGTCGTAAACCCGCCGGAGGACGGGCGCCATCTTGTGCGAAATCGTGCCGACAACCAGGAGCATATCGGCCTGACGAGGGGAGAACCGCGGCCAAGCGGCCCCAAAACGATCGAGATCGTAGTGTGCCGAAGATACCGACATGTATTCCATACCGCAGCAAGCAGTTACAAAAGGATAAGGGAAGAGCGACCACTTGCGTGCCCAAGCGATACCGTCCGACAGACGCGACGTCAGAAAACCCGGGGTCTCGCCGCCTACTCCCATCGGAACGCTCCCTTCTTCCACACATACCATAGCGCCACAGCCAGAAGACCAACGAAAACAACCATTGAGTACAAGGCAGCGACGCCAACTTCCCGAAACACGACCGCCCATGGGAAGAAGAAGGCTAAATCGATGTCAAAAACGACGAAGAGTATGGCGATCAGATAGAACTTGACCCCGAACCGGTCCCCTGGAGTGGCAAATGGCTCAACCCCACACTCGAAGGGTTCCTGTTTGACGGCAGTGCGATTCTTTGGCCCGAGCACGGCGCCCAGAATCCACATCACACCCACAATCAGGCCGACGAACGCGGCAACAACCAACAGAGGCCAATAGTGATAAATTTCTCAAACCTCGTGAAAAAAAACAAGAACGACCGCCCGCCGCGGCGGGTTCTCTATCGTCAACCCGCCCACGACACCACGTGCAGGGCGCGGGAAGATTGTTACTTCAGGAAATGCTCGGCGTTTTTGATCGTGTAGTCCGTCCACTTCTCAGGAACTTCGCCTTCCTCGAAGATGGCCTCAACCGGACACGCCGGAACGCAGGCGCCGCAATCGATGCACTCCGCCGGATCAATGTACAGCATCTCAGCCGTCTCGAATTCCGGCTCTTCCTTGGTCGGATGAATGCAGTCGACCGGGCAGGCGTCGACGCAGGCCGTGTCCTTGGTGCCGATGCAGGGTTCACAAACTACGTAAGTCATGGATTGATTCCTCCCTTGTATTTCATTCAAAATCCAGCCAACAGGCGGCCAGTCTAATCTCTCGCTCGATCCGTTGCAAGCAAAACTTCATAGTGCGCGACACGCCAGACGGTCCCCCGATAAACCATTGACACAAGCGAGAGTATGTCGCCCGTCGGCAGATCGTCCACAGTTGGTCCTTTGTAAGACCTTCCGGTCACATTCCTGACAACCATTCCCCACCCGATCAGACAGCGATTGCTGGCCGTGCCAGTGTCGCTGACCCAAGATTCCCGATGATCGGATCGTTCACGCCAAGGCCTTGCGCCAACCAAGCCGGGCGCATGGCACTTCTGATTGAAGAGCCGTCGTTATTTGGAACGCCTTTCTCCATGCTGTCCAACGACTTGCGCTGACTTGCCGCGTTCTTCATGTTCTGGCTCAGGACAGCTCATACCTCTGGTAATCCGATCAAATCGCTCCGATTCCCACTGAGCCTACGTTGCCTCATTCAAGGCATTTGACCTCGAATG
>JAGVEK010000208.1 GCA_020058315.1 Candidatus Zixiibacteriota bacterium | reverse complement strand
GGTGAGAAAGTAGGTCTCGATGCCGAAGTAGACTGCCGCTTTCTGTTTCTTCCCGTTGCTCCATTGCCCCCAGCCGGGGAAGGCGACGGACTTTAGCAGTGTCCCGGTCGGCGAACGGAAGAATCCGCCCGGAGAAAGCAGACGGGTGTGCCGTCTGGCGCCGCTGCCTGGAGTGGGTGGCCCGAGAGGTGCCGTGACGAGGGACATCGAATCGCGGGTGAGAGCGGCTGTGTCCGAGATGGTGGGGATTTGCTTCTCGGAAGGGATGCGAGGCAGGGGAGGATCGTCTTGCCGCATGTAACCACCATCTCCCCCGGCTGAGAAGGATAAGGCAACTGGAACTTTTGCTGAGCCGGGTCTAAGGGTCTCCAACACAATGAGCGACCTGGCGGGATAGGAGCGTGATTCCCTCAACGTCATTCCCGCGAAAGCGGGAATCCAGGAGGTGCCACCTGCGAATGACCGTTCTGGCGAGGCAGAGAGTCCGCTGGCGAAAACATCCCTTGCCCAGTGCACGCGAGTCTGGATTCCCGCTTTCGCGGGAATGATGAAAGGACGCGACGTTGCGATCGTTGGGCATTTACTCACCCTGTTAGAAGCTCCGGGACCCGCCCTTCTCTGACGGTGCGGCAGGGCGGGTCTCAGACCCGCCCCTACAGATGCCAGAGAGATGCGATCAGGCCCCAGGAGATTATCTATTGAGAGATGGATCTGCGGCAATTCCCCGCATGATGCTGATGTGCTCCAAATAGCCAAGAGCACCATCATGAAGATTCCAGACAGGTGCGCGGACTTCAAACTCGTCACGCGGCCATCCTTGCGCACTTTGCGGCTCCTCTCAAAACAGTCCCACATCCGAAGGACAATATCGTTTCACATTCGATAAACATCCAGTCATGTCAGGCGGTGAGAACGCGGCGTGCCGGGCCGTGGATACAGTTGCCGCTTGGGAAAACGTGCGCTGGAGATTATCTTGGGCTGCAATGGGCGAGATCGTCATCTCCGAGCGGCTGGTGGAGGCATTGACTGCTGACCGGGTCAGGGTTGTAGTCCTCACCGGAGCCGGAATCTCGGCAGAAAGCGGCATCCCGACCTTTCGCTCGGCAGGTGGTTGGTGGAAGTCGTACCGGCCTGAGGACTTGGCTACTCCAGAGGCATTTGCACGCGACCCAAAGACCGTGTGGGAGTGGTATGAGCATCGCCGGAGGATTGTCGGGGCCGCCAAGCCAAATTCTGGGCACTATGAGCTGGCGCGGTGGGAGCGCCACTTTGAGAAATTCACGCTGATCACGCAGAACGTTGACGGCCTGCACCGTCGCGCGGGTTCTACGCAACCTCTTGAATTACATGGCAATATCGGCCTTTCGATCTGCCATCGCTGCCGACAATCAAAGGAGAACGCTGGTTTGGGGCCTGACGGCTCAATTCCATGTTGCGAGTGTGGCGGTCTTGTCCGCCCAGCCGTCGTGTGGTTCGGGGAACCTTTGCCGCCGCAAACCCTACAATTGGCTTGGGATGCATCGGAGCGGGCAGACGCGTTCCTGTCGGTGGGCACATCCAGTATCGTCCAACCAGCGGCCGATCTCGCCCGGATCGCCAAGCAGGCGGGAGCGTTATTGGTCGAGATCAACCCCGAAGAGACAGAGATGTCATATCACTTCGACGAAGTACTTCGTGGTTCGGCTGGGGTGGTGTTGCCCGCGATCGGGCGGCGCCTTGGTATCAAACCAGACGATCATTCCCTCAGCGACCAGGTGACGGAGAGTGCCGGAAACCATGAAGATTGAAGCGGCAACGAGGCTCAGAACTGGTGGCGGCCGGGAGCACTCCGCCTCGATCATGGGCGGGAGGATTGCACTTCAATCGCACCGACTGATCCCGGAATCTGCCGAGGCCGCTCAGCGGGTTCGGGAGGCCAAGGACATGCTTGTCGCCTGCTCGGTCTGTCCACGAATGTGCGGGACAGCGCGTTTGGCGGGGGAGATTGGTCTGTGCCGCGCAGGAGAGGATCTGAAGATCGCCAGTTGGAACCTGCACAGGGGTGAGGAACCACCCATTTCCGGGAGTGGCGGATCGGGGACTGTTTTCCTCTCTGGATGTTCTCTGCGTTGCGTCTACTGCCAGAACTACCCGATCTCCCAAAATGCCGCCGGGGAAATCATCAGCGCTGATCGCCTGGTGGAGATCATGATTGAGCTGGAACGCTCCGGGGCGCACAACATCAACTTCGTGACGCCGACGCACTACACGCCGCAGATCATCGATGCCGTGATTCGCGCGCGCGGCCGGGGACTTGGAATCCCGATTGTCTGGAACACGTCCGGTTATGAGCGTGTGGAGACCCTGCGTCTGCTGGAGGGGATCGTCGATATCTATCTGGCCGACATGCGATATGGGATTGATGCGGGCGCCAAGAAATACTCAAAGATTGCCGGCTATACTGCAATTAATCAGGCCGCGATTGCCGAGATGCATCATCAGGTTGGGATTCTGACCCTCGATGATGATGGGATCGCCACGCGGGGCCTGCTCGTACGGCATCTGGTGCTCCCCGGTGGGGTGGCGGCTTCCGGAAATGTCTTCCAGTTCTTGGCGGAGAAGATCTCTCCCGAGACTGCGGTGAGCGTCATGAGCCAGTATTTCCCCGCGCACCGGGCGGTTGACGATGCTCTGCTGAAACGACGCCTGACATCGGATGAATACGGAGCAGCTCTGGCCGAATTTGAAGCCGCCGGACTGAACAACGGGTACTGCCAGGATTACATGGATGTCTGAGGTGGCGCGCAGCGATCGGGGAGTGGCACCGGTGCCCCGCCAAATGCCGGGTATCTTGCGCATGCTGATTCTCGTGCTGCTGTCGGTGGCACTGGGGAACGGGTGCGCTTATTTCAACACTTTCTATCATGCGCGCAAGGCGTTCAAGGAAGGCGAGCGCGTCAACAAGAACGTCGCACGGCAGGGCTCCGCAATCAGCGCGGGCAAGGTCTCTTACGAGCGAGCCATCGAGAAGGCCAACAAGATTGTGGAGAAGTATCCAAAGAGCAAGTATCACGATGATGCACTCTTCCTAATTGGGATATGCTACTTTCGGATCAACAACTTCACAAAGTCCGAGGCCGCCTTCCGTGAACTTCTTGCGATCCATCCCAAGTCGGATCTGGCGGAAGAGTCTCAGCTCTACCTTGCCCGGTGCCGGATCGAACTCGGCGATGAGGTTGCAAGCTTCCATGCCTTTTCCGCTCTGGCGGAGACGGCGCGCAAACGCGAATGGCGGGCGGAAGCGATCTACCAGCGCGGCGAGCATTTTTTCCGCAACGAGATGTTTGACTCGGCTGCGGATGCCTATCAGCGTGTTTTCACCGAGTACGAGGACAGCGAACGCGATATCGAGTCGCGTCAGCGTGCTGCCGACGCGTT
>JAGVEK010000128.1 GCA_020058315.1 Candidatus Zixiibacteriota bacterium | reverse complement strand
GTCTTCCCTTTTGTCGATGGATCGGTGGGACGACGGCGAAGCGCGAATCGTATTGTGTGCGATACTGGGAGTTGAAGATACCGGGAGATGGTGGAGAGCATGGCACTCGTAAAGACATCCGGCGTACGACTAGCAGGAATCTGCAGCTGTGTCCCCACGCTGCGGTTCGATAACCGCACTGATTCAGCGGAATTCAGCGATGAGGAGATACGCAAAGTCACCGGGATGGCTGGGGTTGCGGCACGGCGTGTGGCCGGGGAATCTGTGTGCAGCAGCGATCTTTGTACTGTGGCTGCTCAACGGCTCTTGGATACACTCGGATGGAAACCGGATTCGATTGATGCCCTGATCATGGTGACCCAAACACCGGATTACTTCTTGCCATCCACGGCCTGCGTCGTTCACCACCGGTTGGGACTTGCCGATCACTGTGCGGCATTTGACGTCGGCCTCGGTTGTTCGGGGTATCCGTACGGGATTTGGCTTGCCGCGATGATGCTGCAAGGCGGGGGTGTACGTCGCGCGCTCGTGCTGCACGGGGAGACGCCCACGCGATTCTCTGACAAGGGGGATCGGTCAGTCTCTTTGTTATTCGGAGATGCAGGCTCGGCCACGGCGTTGGAATCTACTGATCCACGCCGCACCACAGACTGGCACTATGCCCTCCATTCCGACGGCAGCGGATACAACTCCATGATCATCGAATCCGGAGGCTTTCGAGATCGGTTCGGTACAGATCCGCGCAAGCACTGTGTGAGCATGAATGGGGCGCTCATCTTCAACTTCACCATCAAACGGGTTCCGGCACTGATCAACGAAACCCTGGCAGGCGCGGGCGCCACTTCCAGCGACGTGGACTATTTCATCTTCCATCAATCGAATCAGTTCATCATGAAGCACCTGTGCGCGAAACAGTCGCTACCGCTCGAGAAAGTCCCAATCATTCTCAGGGAGTTTGGAAATACAGGTGGGGCGTCTATTCCGTTGACCCTCACCCAGGGTAATCTGATCCGGCCGGAAGATCGGGCGTTGCGCTTGATGCTCTTGGGCTATGGCGTGGGACTGTCCTGGGCGTCGGCGCTCGTCTCGTTGGATCGCGAGGCAATCTTGGAGTCAGTCGAGTTGGACAATACCAAGCAGGTGTCGGCGTGAATGGTGCATATGACGCAACGTGAGGTGGTAGAGTGGATTGCAAACCTGTTTGAAGTACCCCCTCAACAATTGACTCCTGATACGCTCCGCGGGGATATCCCCGCGTGGGACTCGCTCGGTACCTTGACCCTGATGGCCAGCTTGGATAGCGATTTTGATATAGTGCTGTCGGATGATGATCTCCCAAACATTAGAAGTGTCGGTGATGTCCTGGACATTATGCGACGGAACGGGAAACTCACCTAGCCTTGAGATTCATACTTGTCGACAAGGTTCATGAGCTGGAGCCGGGCAAAGAGATTAAAGCCTCAAAGGTGTTGCCTGCTCACGAGGAACTCTTTCGCGACCACTTTCCCGGATTTCCGGTCGTGCCTGGAGTCCTCTTGGCTGAAATGATGGCACAGGCAGCCGCAAGATGCCTCGATGCGGATGGAACACATCCGGGGCGGGCCATGCTGGGGAAAATCAGCTCAGCGAGCTTTCGCGAATGGGTGAAACCCGACGAAGAGATCATCATCCACGCCAAAATTGGACAGAATCGCCCAACTTATGCGACGGCTGAGTGCTTTGCAGAGGTGGGCGGGAAGACAGTGTGTTCCGCCGAGCTGTTCTTTGTGTTCGCCCCTCACGAACTGTTTGCACGATGAGCCAAGCCTTTTCACTCAAGGGCAAGAACGTGTTGGTCACGGGAGGAACGCGGGGAATCGGCCACGCCATTTCTCTGCAGTTTGCACGAGCGGGCGCCACGGTCATTGCCAACTATGTTCGCGGGCAGAAAACAGCGGAGGCGTTGCTGGCGCAAGCGCAGGAGGAGAAGCTTCACATCACGTTATGCCGTGCGGACCTCACCCTTGCCAGGGGCCTGGGGAGCCTGGAAGAAGCGGTCGCCGGGTTGAACGGAGGTCTTCATGGTTTGGTGTACTGCGGAGCGACCGGAGTTCACAAGACGTTCGAGGGGCTGACTCTCAGGCATTTTGACTGGACGTTTGCCCTGAATGTGCGTGCATTCTTCGAGCTTGTCAGGCGGATCCTGCCTCGGTTTGCGCCGGGCGCCAGCATCGTGGCCGTCACCTCGCAGGGAGCCTTACGCGTGGTGCCCTCGTACTCGGTCGTGGGGGCTTCGAAAGGGGCCTTAGAGGCCTTGGCAAGGCATCTGGCGGTCGAGTTGGCCCCCCGAGGCATCCGGGTCAATATCCTGGCTCCCGGCGCGGTCGCGACTGAATCCTGGGCGTCGATGCCAGATGCCCAGGACCGCTTGGCAGAACTGACTCGGCGAACCCCGGTCGGCCGGCTCGTGACACCTGAAGAGGTCGCGCAGGCCGCTCAGTTCCTCTGTTCCGACGCGGCCCGCACCGTCATTGGCCACACATTAGTGGTCGACGGCGGTGCTGGTCTTCCCGTGTAACGAAGTCCCCGTGCTGATCGAAAAATCACGGATCCCGATTCGGGAGATCCTCCTGTTTGGGCTGTGGCCCGGGTTTGTCAAAACGTGGATCTACAGGCTCAGAGGTTACCGGATCGGCAAGGGGGTCTCCATCGGCTTTGGGTCCGTCATCTGCGGGGACAGGGTCGAAGTGGGTGATCACACGTCGATCGGATTTCTGACTATCGTGCGCGGCAAGGACATCCGGTTGGGAGCCTATGTGCAGATCGGATCGACCACCTTCCTGGACACCCCATACATCGACATTGGGGAAGGCAGTAAGATCAACGAACAGGTATTTGTCGGCGGCCTCCAGTTCCCGGATTCCCGGTTCGTGCTTGGACGCAACTGCCTGGTCCAGCAGTTGGCCTTTATCAACCCGGCGCGATCCGTGGTGGTTGGGAACGACTCCTCGATTGGCGGACATTGCCTAATCTTCGGTCACACTTCCTGGTTGAGTCAATTCGAAGGGTATGCGGTCGACTTTGAACCGATCGAAATCGGCAACAGCGTGGGGTTGGCCTGGCGGGTGTTTGTG
>JAGVEK010000244.1 GCA_020058315.1 Candidatus Zixiibacteriota bacterium | reverse complement strand
TGAACCGTCGTCAGGTGGTCCGCATACCAGGCGGACCGACAACTCGTCCATGCCGACGGTAGGGAGCTCTCCAGACGGCCGGAAAGAACGCAGCTAATGTGAGTTGCGTCACGGTACGTGCCATCGGGCCGATTCGGGAGCGAAATCGCGGTTGTCCGAGGCCCCTGGAGTGACTGTTGAAGCAATTAATGTGCAATAAGTGTGTATATCGGGCCGAAAACGTCAAGTCATCACATACAGAAAAACCCGCTCCGACCGAGGTCGGAGAGGGTTTTCTACTGTCGGGCTGACAGGATTTGAACCTGCGACCACCTGACCCCCAGTTCAGCCGGTGGGCGAAACCTCCTGGTCAGGAGTATCTTTCGGTGGTGCGCCGACTGGCGCCGACATGGGGGTTGTTCGGCATCGTTCGTAGCGTGTGGTCCCGTTCTGGTCCCGCGACAAACCCGCGGTTGAACGTCCGTGGCTGAGGATGTCGGACCGAATTCGTACTCTGATCTAGCGCGGTCCGAGCGGGGTCGCCAGTACGTCACAGGGGGACGAAGTGAAGACATGGGCACTGCTGTCGAAACTGGAGGGGCGAAGCTGGGAGAGCAACGACGGCTATCCCGATGAGCTCGGATCCACCTACGCCTACGACAGTGGCGTTGCCAATCACCTTCAAGTGAAGGTCGGGGACATGGTGATTCTTCGCGATTCCACCTCGGTTCATGGCGTTTCGCGCATCGACCGGATCGACTCCGAGCCTGGCATCAAGGTTCGGTACGTGTGTCCGAAGTGCAAAAGGACCGGGCAGGTGCCGCGCACGACCAAGTCGCCGAAGTACCTCTGCCGACACAAGACCTGTCGCCACGAGTTCTTTGAACCGCTTCGGTTGGAGGTACCCGTCACCCTTTACGTCGCCAGCTACGGTGCCCAGTGGCAAGCGATAGACGGTGCGCTGCCGTTTCGTGCGATTGAGGCGCTGCTGGACGGCGCGCAGCAGAATGCGGTACGTCGGTGCGACCCGCAGGGACTGCGCACGCTTCTGGATGGGCTCGCGGTGCCGCTGCCTAAGGCTCCGACGCCTCGCTCAACGCCACCGAAGGGAGGCCGGCGGCAAGCGTTGGTTCAAGTTCGCAACGGGCAAGGACCGTTCCGCAGGGGCCTGCTGGAACGGTATGGTCTGCGGTGCGCAATCACCGGGCCCTGTCCGGCCGCGGTGTTGCAGGCAGCCCACCTGCGTGGCTTCGCCAAGCACGAAACACACGATCTGGACGAGGGCCTGCTCCTGCGAACCGACCTCCATCAACTGTTCGACGCCGGACTGATGGCCATCGACCCGGCAACTCGCGCAGTGATGCTGGCGCCTTCACTCGACGGATACCCGGACTACCAGAAGCTCCGTGGACTCGTAATCGACGAAGGGCCGTACCTTCCAGCTCTCGCCGAGCACTACCAATCCGCTACGGGCGCCTGGTGATACAACAGGTCACGGCCGAGTAGAGCACACCCCTACACAGCCTAAAGGAGTTTAATGAGCGAGATATTCCACCTTATGAATTCTATCGCGCGAAGCAGCTGGGAAACTATGGTCCAAGGAGTGAAACTTGGAATAGGACCCGGTGAAGAAACCCTCACGGACATAAATCTAATCCGCTTGCACGAAGGCATTCGCGGGTTTCATGTTCAAAAATTTACCAAGAGCGACGAGTCGAAGAATGGTGCAGACTGGGAATGGTGGATCGGTTCCGAAGAAGAGCGATGGCTGCAGCTGCGAATCCAGGCTAAAAGAGTCAGCCACACCGGGATTGACTATGATCAAATCGGCCATCTCGTTAACGTCAGAGACGGCAACGGAGACGTTACTTCCAGGATTCGGCAGTTCGATAGACTAATCTACGAAAGCAAAGCCTCGGGGGCGATACCATTCCATGTCTTCTTCAATGGATGGGAGCGTGATCGATTTATGCATAGTAGACGTTACTTTGATAGCATGGCGATGACCCGCAGGGCAGCGAACCGACCGTTCTACCCACTGGATGCGTGGGATAGCGGGAACTGGGGGTGTACAATATGCCCAACCGAAAGCGTTAAGACGCTGTTCGAGGATCCTACGATATCTGAACTCTCTAGCTACATTCCGGACAGCCTGAGGTCGACCAACAAATATGTTCCGTATTATCTTGGATCTTCAAGCCCGTGGTCGCATATCTTTGGCGCCCAGAGAGGCCGTGATCCAGTTACAGTTCGCGACGTAGCCGAGAATATATACACGCTTCTATCTGGCAACAGGGGGCATCAACTTTCTGACGGCAGGTTTGAGGAAATGACTCATAGCGTTCCGTCGGATGAAGCAGCTAAACTCGCTTTCGGGTATACATACATGGAAAAGTCGATGGCAACCCTTGAACGACAGAAAGCGAACCGCGTAGCCGCTGAGGACTACCTCAATAGCATTAGGGATTCGAATTTGTTTGCCGATGCCAACAATGAATACAATGCCGGGCAACCGCTGATAAACACACAAGGCGTCGGCTATAGAATTGTCCTCGACCTCAATCCCTCGGTTCAATGAGCGATCCGAGAAGTCATCGATCATGCAGTGACGCTGTAGGCGCAGGTACTTGGCGCGGGATCACAATGCGAGCCACCACCGAGCTGGCGATGTGACCGAGCTCGCAAATCTGCTCCGAATCAGCCTACTTGTACCAACGTGCCACAGGCCAGTCGGGCGCTTGAGCTGAAGACGCCCAACGGCTGCGAGGCGTCCCTTGATTAAGGATTATTCGAATCGCTTCATCTCGATCCAAGTTGGCGAAATCATCTTCACTAATTTCTTTTGCGATTTCACGAACAGGGACATCCAAGTTCATAGCTATATTGTCGCCGACTCGCTCGAAGGTGGTCTGTGTGGCACCGGCGGCAATTTCCAAATTAATGGATGCAGTTTCCTCTTCGCTCAATCCAAATGGACCCCTGTGCTTCAGATCCACTCGGAGCATAACTAGGACATGAAAAGGGTCCAAGGGATAAATTACCGCAGCAGATTTCGCGAATCCAACAAAGCTCGAACGCGGAAAGGGTGGTCCCGCTAGCGCTATTACTGGATCATC
>JAGVEK010000280.1 GCA_020058315.1 Candidatus Zixiibacteriota bacterium | reverse complement strand
GATCTCGGCGTCAACTCGGCAGGGTCACTCGAAGCTCCATTGCGCTCACGGCCCTTTGTCAGCCGCATTCTTCGCCCTGCTCATCTCACACGAGCCCCTAGAACCCCCCGCCCCCGCCCCCTCCAAATCCTCCGCCTGATGAGCCACCGCCGCCGCTGAAACCGGAGCGTCCGACACTGCGCGGGGCTGAGGCCATCACTGTTCCGGCGCGGGCGGACATGTGGCTGAGGGAGCCGACTAACAGTAAGGGATAGAAGGCGCCGGTGTAGCTGCCGCGATACCATTGAGGCGGTTCGCGGTAGATGTCGGCGAATGCGCCCGCCCATTGTTTCTCCATGCCCAGAGCCATCGCGTAGGGGAGATACTTCTCGAACATGGCGGGAGTCTTCACCAGCTTCTCCAACCGGTCGGTCTCCACTCGCTTGATGAACTCTTCAAAGCCGAGAATCCCCTCGTAGGCGCGCGTACCGGCCACCGTTCTCGCTGGCATGATGAATCCGAATCCGACGATGATCGCACCAGTGAGAATCCCCGCCACGATCGACGCCAGCGGCGCCATACCGGTGCTCTGGCCGAATACCAAACCACCGCCAACGATCATGATCCCCAGCACAAATCCGGTTGCCAGATATCCGGCGACAACACGGTCGGGACGCTGCTTGAAGTACTTGCGTTCCATGAGCCGCCCGAAGATCTGTTCACGAATTCCCGGGAGGCTCGTGTAAAACTTGTTCTGCAGTTCCGACAACTCCACTTGCTGCACCTCACCGCCGGAGAACATCCCGTCCAGGATGGCCTGCTCGTGAGACTGGAGTTCTCCCCATTCCTGACGCGGCTTGCGCAGATGGAAAACATGGTCCTTGTGAGAGACCAGACCCAGAAGCTGGCTCTCTTGCTTCTCCTCAATCATGATGTACCCGCGGACCGCCAAATCAACCAGGCCCGCCGTGATGTCGCGCATGTCGGGCGAGTTGTCGATGAGCGTCCCGACCTCGGCCGGTGTCAGACCCTCCGGCGGATCGTATTGGACACTGACCGGCTTCAACCTTGGATCGCGGCCGCGTGTGTACCACAGCCAGAACATGAATGCCAGGACAAAGATCGGAATGAAAAGAGGCCAGTTGCTGCGCAGGAACAGCCCGATCAATGCCATCGTCCCAGGTTGTTCGACCAAGCCCTTGTCCCAGCCCACGACCGCGGTGAGACCCTCACGAAAATCCAACGAACGCGTCATCTGCAGCCGAACTTCATTCCCCTGGATTTCGACGGTCGCGTCTTTCTCACGCGAGCCATATGCGCCGGTAAATGCCAGCGCCCGCAGCCCGGTCGCTCCGGTTGGGAGGATGATCCGGGCACTGGCGGCTTCGATCGGGACTTCCCACTCGTCACCGGTCACATTCCAATAGAGTTCATCATGGTCCTCGAAGAACTTCAGCGCGTTCTCGACACGGTAATGCACGACAACCGTCCTGGTAACATCGGTCGCGCCAGGCACCCAGATCTTGAACTTGCGGTAGTGGCGCTCACGGCTGACGTCGTATCGAAGCTCGTTTCCGCGTTCGTCAGTCACACTCACCGGTTCGAGAAACAGTGAGTAGTTGAATCCCTGAGACGTGCGGTACTCGACCGGGATGGTGCGATAGATGCCATTCCAGGTGCCGCTGAAACGCGGCTGGATGGTTTCGGTGACATCAACCGTGCCGTCGGTGCCGACTTTTGCCACGACATCGAAGCTGGCAATGACCAGTGAGCGGGCAATGGCGCCGCCGGGAAGGAATAAGAGCATCGACAGCAGGGAGACCGCCGTCACGACCCGGATACTGTATTTCATCAATACCTCCTAAACCCACAAGAAGGCGCGTGTGCCACTGACTTCAGTCAGCGGATCGCACGGCGTGAAATCACTGACCACGTGGCCTAACGAAGAAGGCCGGACAAGAGTGTCCGGCCCACCGATATTCGATTCTCTGGTGGGGCGGACACTCCTGTCCGCCCATCTGTATGGCACATGATGGGTGCTCATGGCATCCGCCGTCTTCTCACCCCGCGTGCCACTGACTTCAGTCAGTGGTTCGTACGGGGCACGACCACTGACCAAGGTCAGTGGCACAGAGACCTTCCCGGATGACAGAAGACCAAACCCCCTACTTCCCCGCCTCGAAGCTCACCTTCGGCGTCTCGCGCTCGCCGGGCGCGGTGAGTTCAAAGAACTCACGCGTCTTGAAACCGAACATGCCGGCAATAATGTTCGACGGGAATTGGGCGACTTTGGTATTGAAGTCGCGGACGACCGCGTTGTAGTACCGGCGCGCGTTCTGGATTGCGTCTTCAATCTGACTGAGTGTGGCCTGAAGCTGATTAAAGCTCTCGACGGCGCGCAGTTGCGGATATGCTTCGGATAGAGCGAACAGTGACTTCAGAGTCTGCGTCAGCATCCCCTCGGCCTCCGCCTTGGCGGCAGGCCCCTGCGCGGCCATGGCGCTGCTCCGCGCGGCGGTCACAGCCTCGAGCGTCTGGCGTTCATGGCCGGCATACCCTCGCACGGTCTCCACGATGTTCGGAATCAGGTCATACCGCCGCTTGAGTTGGACGTCGATGTCAGCCCAGGCACCGTCTCCCTGAACCCTCAATTTCACCAGTCCATTGTAGATCCCGATAATCGTAGTGACGAAAACGACGATCACCAGAACAAACAGCCCCAGTAGTACGAGTCCCGTCATGAAATGCCTCCCTGTGAAAAACCCCCCGCCTCGGCGGAGGGATATCGTCTCCTTCTAACTCAAACTTGGGGTGGATGAAGGGATTTGAACCCTTGACCCCCAGGGCCACAACCTGGTGCTCTAACCAACTGAGCTACACCCACCATCGCATAGCCGGTGCCCAGTTTAGCGCATTCGCGACCGATTGTCCACTGTAAGTTGTTGCAGGGAAAGTACCCCCGGCAGGACTCGAACCTGCTACCAGCGGCTTAGAAGGCCACTGCTCTTCCACGTGAGCTACGGGGGCGGGAATGGTTTTTGGCTCAAAGCCTCACCGGACAACGATGATGATGTACTTCAATCCGCGGCAAAACCAGAGAGTCACACCTCCCTCTCGAATCGAGGCGTACAGCGTCGTGAACGAGGGATCTCCGCTAAACTGAAATATGAACGGCAACTCATCGTACTCGTCCGGACTAACCTGCACAAAAGTGCTGACCAGCGATGGATCGGCCAGGCTCATCGAGGGAATTGCGACAAAGAAGCTGTCCTTGTCGGCCGGGACAGTCCCGGTATAGACCGTCCGCGTCCCCGCACCAGCCGGTCCCCTCGGACCTGTCGGGCCCTGCTTTCCGGTGCACCCGACGTACACCAACAGGGCCAGAAACGCCGCAATCCCAACAACTTGCCGTCCATGAAAGTGCTTCATCGTGTTCCTCCCCGTAAGGATTTGTATGCAGTGGGCTGACATGTCATCGGGGTGAGAGGATTTGAACCTCCGACGTCTTGGTCCCAAACCAAGTGCGCTACCAGGCTGCGCCACACCCCGAAATCACCACTGAACGATACGAATTTGATGCAAATCAGAGTAGTATTTTCGTGCCCGATCAGCCGGTTTGGCCAGCCAGCAGGCGGAGTCTTCTGGCCACTTGCTGAAACGCACGTCCTCTGTGAGAGACACGATTCTTCGCCTCGTCGGACGCCTGAGCAAACGTGCCGCCAAGCGCGGGCGAAAAGAAGATCGGGTCATATCCGAAGCCTGCCTCTCCCGACGTGTGAAAGGTGATCACGCCTTCGGTGACGCCATCGAAGACCTCTAGCCTGCCGTCTTCCATGGCCAGGGCAGCAACGCAGCGGAATCGGGCTGTCCGCTGCCCCACGGGGATTCCTTCCATGAGTCGGAGAACTTTGGAGTTGTTGTCCGCGAATGTGCAATCGGGTCCGGCGAACCGCGCCGAAATCACGCCTGGTGCGCCCCCCAGGCGGTCGATCTCCAGGCCGGAGTCGTCGGCCAACGCCCAGATGCCGGTCTCTGCGTTCAGCGCCCGCGCCTTGATGATCGCGTTTTCGGCCAGTGTGCTGCCCGTCTCTTCGGGTTCGGGCAGGTCCGGAAAATCGGCCGCCGTGAGAACCTCGTATGGGAGGCTCCCCAAGATCGCCAGGATCTCACGAACCTTGTGCGGGTTGTGAGTGGCCAGAACCAAGCGGCGCAAATTCATGTCCAAAGTCGGGAGCGGTCCGGTCAAATGTCGGAACTCGCGGGCTCAGCAAAGTGTTGCAGCGCTTCCATATCCACCAAGTGGACCGGCGCCACCTGATAACCCAGGAACCGCTTCCCAACACTCGCGAACCGTTCCGGTGTGTCGGAGACATAGAACTGATGATCGGCAGTTTCATTTCGTTCGCTGTGATGGTTGAGTGAAACGAGGCGATTGCCGACCACTCGGGCGACTTCGGTGGCCGAATCGATCAACCCGACTCGCGGTCCCATGACCGCCGCGATATCTGACTTCAAGAGTGGGTAATGTGTACAACCAAGAACAAGCGTATCGACACCAGCATCGACCAACCCAGAAAGGTATTCCTCCGCCACAAGGCGTGTCGCCGGCTTTCCGGCAAACCCCTCTTCGGCCAGCGCCACAAACAGGGGGCAGGCGACCGCACTGATTTTGATATCGGGTCTGATGGCGTGGATCGCCCGCGTATACGAGCCAGAACGAATTGTCGCTTCGGTCCCGATGACACCGATGTGCCCGTTGCGGGTTGCACGGACTGCCGCCGCCGCTCCCGGCTCAATCACGCCGATCACTTCGACCGACACCGATGCGCGCACTTCCTCCAGCGCCAGCGACGAGGCCGAGTTGCACGCCACGACCAAAAACTTGCATCCCTGTCGTTCGAGGAATCCGGCGATCTGGCGGCTGTATTCAACGATCACCCGTTTCGAACGGACGCCGTACGGATATCGCCCCGTATCGCCGAAATACACCAGCGATTCGGCGGGACTGGTTCGTGCCAGCGCATCGAAAACAGTGAGGCCCCCGACGCCTGAATCGAAGATGCCAATCGGCCGGTTCTTCATTCTACCGTCGAACTGAGATCACGTCGCTCATGCCTGTCGCGGTAGGCGACCACGCCGAGGTAGATGGCCTCGGCGATCCTCGCCTGGTACGACTTCTTGCGCAGGAGTGCTTCATCAGTGGGGTTCGACATGAAGCCCGCCGCGAGACGCACCGAGGTTTGGCAGGCGTTGGCGAGAAAGGGAGAGTCACGGCGCTCGGTCCCAAGGACGGGAGACTGGATGGACGATGCGATCTTGTCCATGATCTGCCGGGCCAGCGCCATGGAAGACCGATCCGCTGCCGTCGTTTGTTCCGCATTTTCCGCCGAGGCGTTGCTATCCACAGCGCTCACTTCTACCGTTGCCACAGATGCCCCCGTGGATGCAATCGCGCGTTTTGCCGCCGTCTTCCCGCAATAGTACGCCTTGCAGCCATGCGTTGACGCTTTTCGGGAGAAGTTGGCGTGGATGGAGACAAACACATTCGCCCGAGCCTCCCGTGCAATACGAGCCCGCGCCTCGGCGGGGACATTCTCGTCGCCGCTGCGCGTGACATAGACTCTGAACTTGGGATTTCTCTCGAACAGCTTGGCCGCTCGCTCAGCAATCAAGAAGGTCACTGTTTTCTCGATTGTTTTCTTCGTGCGACCGACGGCGCCGGCGTCGCGCCCGCCGTGGCCGGGGTCCAGGACGACAACCCACGGCGCATCCACTGGGCTGGTATACTGGCCACCGCCTCGGTACTCGCCTTGTGACGATCCCGTGACCATCACCAGGATGCGCTTGGGGGAGTAGGGATCGGTCGTAACGATGTACTTCTCGACCGGGCTGCTCATTCTGAATGATAATTGCGCCGAACTGTCAAATTGATGAGCCGTGACTTCGATGACGTCCGGATGTGGCCGGCTGGCCTGCATTTGCTGCGGATCCAAACGGCCGTGGTCGAAAGTCAGGTTGATCCACTCCCCACCGGTAAGGAACCATTCGTAATGCAGCGGTTCGCGCAGCAACACCTCGATCAGTATCCCATTGCGGCGCGCGTCGACACTGTAGCTGAGGATGTTGTAAGGACCGTCCTCTTTTGTCTCTGCCGGGGGCTGAATCTGCGGCTCGACAGAAGGCGGTGTCACCGGTGGCGGGTGGGCGCACTGCGACATTGCCAGAGCTGACAGGATCAGCCCTGTCCAAATAAGCCCCAGCCTTGGTCGATTTCGGCCGGAGCCGGTGGCGCCGGAAGTGGATACGAAGCCGATTGTCATACGACCTTAGACCTATCCGCGCCCAAAACGTTCTCTTTGAATTCGCCGCTGCGACTCACGCTCGGCAATGGACTCTCTCTTGTCATGCAGTTTCTTCCCGCGCCCCACGCCCAGTTCGATCTTGGCCACCTTGCCCTTGAAATAGAGCCGCAGCGGGACCAGGGTCAGTCCCTGCTGTTGCGTCTGCACGGCCAGCCGTCGGATCTGCCGCTTGGACAGCAGAAGTTTACGCGTGCGTGTCGGCTCATGGTTGAAACGATTTCCCGCGACATACTCGGGAATATGCACCCCGATGAGCCACGCCTCCCCGTCGTCAATACGTGCGTAACCCTCCTTAAGGTTACATTTCCCATCGCGAAGAGACTTGACCTCCGTCCCCAACAGGCAGATTCCAGCCTCAACTGTGTCAAGAATCTCATACCGGTGTCGCGCCTGACGGTTGCTGCTGACCAGCTTGATTTCGGTTTTGGGCATTCCATCCATTCCGCTGTGAATTAAGGCGTTGCGGCACTTGGCGCCAGTGGAGATTTCCGCAATGAACAAGCCTGCCAGGAACACAAGGGGTTTGGTGCCACTTCAGACCCGTGTCTGACAGGTGCAAGTGCGCGTCCAACGCGCCCAAGGGTGCGTGATTCACGCACCTGGGGTGGCACAGGCAGCCTGCCCGTGGTCGCGGTCGTTCGTAGCATAGCCCCTCGTGGGCGTTTTATCCCACTACACCGCCTTTGATGCCGGGGGAACGGGCACAAGACCCCATCCTACAGGTGCAATCACACACAATCACACGATGCGG
>JAGVEK010000103.1 GCA_020058315.1 Candidatus Zixiibacteriota bacterium | reverse complement strand
GGAGATCACGGGCAACCTGCGACTCCCGCTGAGCACGGCCAGTGTGGGGTTGATCAAATCGGGCGATGCGCCTTTCATACACAGTTTCGGCACTGACAATACCTTCATCGGCCGCAATGCGGGCAACCTGACGATGACCGGCACAGGCGGCAATACCGCCAGCGGGGCTCAAGCGCTCACCAGCAACACCACCGGCTACTATAACACCGCCAGCGGCCTTGATGCGCTCCGCAGCAACACCTACGGCCACCACAACACCGCCAGCGGGGTCCAAGCGCTCACCAGCAACACCAGCGGCTTCCGCAACACCGCCAGCGGGTACGGTGCGCTCTACAGCAACACCACTGGCACTGACAATACCGCCAGCGGGTACAGTACGCTCTATAACAACACCACTGGCACTGACAATACCGCCAGCGGGGTTCAAGCGCTCAGCAGCAACACCACTGGCTACAGCAACGCCGCCAACGGGAGCATGGCGCTCAATGGGAACACAACCGGCCACGAGAATACCGCCAGCGGGGGCGCGGCACTCTTGAGCAACACTGAGGGCTACTATAACACCGCCAGCGGGGTCGCGGCACTTCGTTCGAACACTACCGGCAACGGTAACACTGCAATAGGATACTACGCGGATGTTTCCACGGGAAGCCTGACGAACGCCACGGCAATCGGCGCCAACGCTACGGTGAATGCGAGCAACAAGATCCGGCTGGGCGATGCGGCTGTCACGGTCATCGAAGGCCAGGTGGCCTATACGTTTACCTCCGACAGCACGCAAAAGGAAAATTTTCAGCCGGTGAACGGGGACGAGGTGCTGAGGAAGATTCGGAGGCTTGGCGTCAGAAGCTGGAACTACAAGGGTCAAGACCCGCAACAATTCCGCCACTATGGACCGGTTGCCCAGGAGTTCTTTGCCGCCTTTGGGCACGACGGCGTGGGGACCAGCGGAACACCCACGACCATCAATTCGGGGGACGAGGCGGGGATCCTGATGATTGCCATTCAGGCCCTGGAAAAACGCACCGATGAGGTTGCGGCCATCAAGGCAGAGAATCAGAATCTTCAGGCCCAAATCGCTGAACTGCGTGAGATGATTCGCGACCTGGCAAACAAACAGAAGTGACAACCGGGAGATAGTGATGACAAGAATCGCAAAAGGATCAACGGTCCTCCTGCTCCTGGTACCGCTTCTTCTGGGAGCGGCTGCATTCGGAGAGCGAGTGGCAGGGAAGGATGTGGCAGGCGTCCGGTCTGCGCAGAAGGCCGCTCCTGAAGCACAGAGTCAGCCCACAGTTCAGCCGCGGGAATCGGCGTTGCGCTCAAATGCGATGCGGATCCCAGCGCCCGCGGCAATATCGAGTGATACGACCCACGCTCTTGACTGGTATTCGATTAACAGTGGCGGGGTCATCGACGGCTCCTCGCCGAGTTACCATATGAGCGCCTCGGCTGGGCAAATGACGGCAGGGGAAGCAAGCTCCCCGTCCTATCAGATGGGAATCGGATTCTGGTACGGCGTGGGCGGTGGCTGTTCCTGTCCGCACCAGGGCGACATCGCAGCGCGTCCCACCGGCGACGGGGTCATCGACGTCTTTGATGTCATCGCCGAGATCGGAATCACATTCAGCGGCGATCCCGATCCCCAAGACGCTGATTGTCCCAGAACGCGAGGGGATGTTGACAACAACGGCGTAACCGACGTTTTCGACGTGATCTACCTGATTGCGACGGCGTTCAGTGGCGGGGCGAATCCGGCCGATCCGTGCGGACCGTAAGGCGTGCTCGTTTGTGCATGTAACAGTTCAGCGGGCATTTGGCCACAGTGAGTATATTTTCCAACAGGAGGTGTGACGAATGAAACAGACAACGATGAAACGACCCCTGTGGTTCGCAATCCTGGCGATCTTCCTGTGGGTGCCATCGGCTGGGGCCGCAAGTGTGGTCGTCGTCGAATCGAAGAGTGTATTCAGTTCGGCAACCGGCGTGACGATCGGCATCTCGGTGATCAACGAGGTCTCTCTCAAGTTGATCGAATTGCCTCTGGTAATCCGAGAGGTGGATCCCGGCTCCTACATCTCTGGTCCGGCTCTGATCGCTCGGAGAACTCCCGACGGTCGTCTCGCCAGCGTGCTGATGGGGATCAACATCATTAACACGTATTCCATGCCGGACGGTGCCTGCAAAATGGGAATGCCCGGTGGTTTCGGGACGATCGCCGCACCAGACTTCGTTTCGCCTGATGCCGTGCTGTTCAGCGTGGGGAAACTGCTTCCCAGTGAGGCGCCATTGCCGCCCGGAGCCGACCATGCGGGAGGGGCACTCCAAATGGTGGTCAACGTGACCGGCACTCCCGGGAATTTCGAGATCGACACCACGTGCACCAACCCGGCCCATCACGCGCTGTTGGTCGAAGATGGCACAGATACTAACACCCCTTTCTCGTTTAACCGAGGGATCATCACCATCGTTTCCGGCAGCGGTCACCAGGCATCGTTCTTCGCTTACCCCACATCCGGCGATCCTCCGCTGACGGTGTTCTTCACTGGTGGAGCAGACACAAGCGTTGATCATTGGATCTGGTCCTTCGGTGATGGGGATTCTGCCTTCATCCAGCATCCGGTGCACGTCTACCCCGATACGGGCAGCTTCACCGTGACACTGCAAGCAGTTATCGGCGCCGAGACCTTCAGCACTACCCGGCCAGCATGCATCCGGGTGAATGCACTCCGCGCCAGTTTTACTGGAACACCACGGGCAGGAGTGCGCCCATTCGATGTGAACTTCATGGACTTGTCGGCGGGATCTCCGACGGCCTGGTCGTGGGATTTCGGAGATGGCGGATCTGCAGCCATCCCAAACCCGTTGCATACCTACGTGGACACCGGCTGCTTTGCTGTCTCCCTGAAAGTCTCAAACGCCGCCAACAGCGACAGTGTCCGTCTGCTCAATTATATCCGGGCGGATACAGTTGCCCGGCCCGATCTGGACGTCAACCTTTTTGGGAGCGTTCGTCCGCGGCCTGGGTTCGACAAAGAGTATTGCATACGCGTGCGCAACATCGGCAGCGGCCCCACATTTGGGGATACACTCCGGTTCATTAAACCTCCTCAGGCGACCTATGTCTACAGCACACCCCTGGGGGGCGTGGTCGGGGATACGGTCAAATGGACATTGGGATTACTCTCCCCCGGTGACACGGTACTTGACCTTCAAGTCTGGGTGAACGTCCCTGTGAGTATTTCTGTCGGCACTCCTCTGCTGGCAAGCGCGGCGATCGACTCCGCGTCCGGCGAGATCATGTGTGTCAATAACCACCGTCCTGACAGCGAACTGGTGGTCGCGTCAGTCGACCCCAACGACAAAGTAGTGCAGCCGTCGGGATCAGGTCCCCACAAGACGATCCAGCGGATCGAGCCTTTGTCCTATACGATTTACTTCGAGAACAAGAAGGAAGCGACCGCCGAGGCGATCTATGTTCTGATCGTGGACACACTGGACCCCGATCTCGACTGGAGAACCCTCCAGATCGGTCCGACCAGCGGCGACACTGTTCTCTCCTTCCACTTTGATCCCTACTCCGGTGAGATGCGCTGGTTCTTTGACAGTCTCATGTTGGTACCCAATGTCACTCCGCCGGAGGGGGAGGGGTTTGTCTCGTACACGATTTCGCCCAAGGCGGGGTTACCCAACGGGACGATCATCTCGAACCGTGCCCACATCCGGTTTGACTACAACGGCTGGCTGGCGGCGCCGGGTTCCGGCCCGGTGGAGCTCACGCTCATCACATCATGCGACTGTGCGGCGCATGGGGACGTCAAAGCTGATGGTGTCAGCGACGTGTTCGACGTCGTGGCTTTGATTGACTATGCCTTTGCGGGAAGCGCCCAACCGCCGATTGATGCGTCCTGTCCGCACGAGGATCGCGGGGATGTGAACTGTGATGGCGTGGATGATGTGTTCGACGTGATTGGGCTGATCGAGTACGTCTTCAGTGGCGGTCAGGCGCCGTGCGATCCGTGTGCGTGTGACCCGTACCCGGCGAGCTGCCCGTAGTCGTGGCACCTATCGTGGACGCTGAGCAGGGGCGCCGCGAGGCGCCCCTCTTGCTTACTGGGGTCACCGAATCCAGGAGTTTCAGATGGAAATCGCCGGTCGTTCGACCCGAGTCGCCGTGCTTACCGAGAACCGTCTCACGCGTTCGCCGCGGGAATGAACCTGCCAATGTCAGCGTGACGTTCGGCTAATGCGCGACGTTGTGCGGAGTTGCGCGATTGAGTGCGCGGAAGTTCGTTTTCGAATAATGGTGGTCTTGTAAGTCGTGGCAGTTTACGAGCTTCCGATACAGCCCCCCCGGGCCGCACTCGGACCCCTGCCGCGCCTGCGCGAATCGAAGCGGCATGGGGCAAGACAGTCTTTACGCGACCGGAACTCGATGTGCTCGCAGTTTAGGCTCAGGAGGCGGAGTTGGGGCAGGCGTTGCACAGCGTGGCAACAGAATCCTGAATGTCGTACCTCTCTCGGGGTGGCTCGCGACAGTCACGACTCCGCCGACATTGTCCACCAACCGTGACGTGATGGCCAGTCCGAGGCCGGTGCCGGCAGGTTTGGAGGAAACGAATGGTTCAAACAACCGGTGCCGGATTTCATCGGGAATGCCGCTGCCGTTATCGCGCACTGCGATGGAAACCCAGAGTGAAGGGTTTCCGCGATCACCATCAGTCTGATGATCCAAGGGCAACTGACGGGGGATTTCGACCGATACGGTGACCGCGCCTTCCGGAGTATCGATTGCCTCGACAGCGTTGAATACGAGATTGATCAGGATCTCCTTAAGATGGTCGGCGT
>JAGVEK010000391.1 GCA_020058315.1 Candidatus Zixiibacteriota bacterium | reverse complement strand
GGGCGGCCAAGCCGATGTCGTTGATGATGACTTCTCCGGACGGCAGGAACAAGCGGCCGTTGCGGTTAAGAAAATCAACAAACAACATGGCCCCGATGCGTTTATTGCCATCCGAGAATGGATGGTCCTTGATGATGAAATAGAGCAGATGGGCGGCCTTGGACTCGATGCTGGGATAAGCAGGCTGGCCGAAAACGCTCTGCTGCAGGATGCCTAGAATAGCCAATAGGCCATCCCCCCGCTCTTGCCCGAACATAGATCCCGCCTCCTGACGGACCATAAGGTCATCTTTCAACCGGGCGATGGCGCCACGGACTTCATCGAGGGTGAGCAAAACCCCACCCGGCTCGCCTTTCGGTTCGGTGAGCAAACCTTCATCATAGCGCTGGAGCCAGAGAAAGGTTTGGGTGTAGCGGGCAATCACCTCGACAAGGCCCCGGCCCATGTCGGTGGTGAGCTGAGGGCTGGCCACGGTCCGCCTCACCAGTTCCAGCGCCGCCTCAATCTCCCGTGCGTTTTCTTCCAGTCTCTGGCGGTTAATCGTGATCCCGCGCGTCAGGTGTTCGCGTAAAACCCTGGTAGCCCAGATGCGGAACTGCGTGCCACGCTTGGAGTTTACCCGGTAGCCGACGGAGATAATCATGTCGAGGTTGTAAAAATCCATCTGGCGCAACTTTCCATCTGCGGCAACCTGTGCATTTTTTGCACAAGTTGCAGTTTGGTCCAACTCGTTGGTCTCATATATATTGCGAATGTGACGTACTATCACGGAACGGTCTCTGCCAAAGAGCCGGGCCATTTGATGGGCATCCATCCAAAGCGTTTCTTTTTCCAGACGGACATCAATGCACATGGTGCCGTCAAGACTTTGATACAGCACGATTGCACCGTTTTCATATCCGGCCGTCTCCTCGCGCACCATGTGCCTTTTCTTCCTCATTCTACCTTTCCCCTTCATAATTCTCCTGCGAATGCCCGGCGCAGCAAACCCGCTGACTGCTTCCGTTTCCAATGGTTTTATTTTTTCGTCTTGCCATCTGGATTTTCCCGATCCTCAGCCCAACATGACGGGTTAGCCTCAATGTATTCTCGGATTCGACCTAATTCGGCATCATCCCGGATGATGTGCTCGTAATAATTGCGCTGCCAGAAAGCCGCACCAGGTGTTTCCCGCAACAGGTTGATTCGTTTGGTTGTGACAGATTTGTATAACCGCACGATTGTCGGGATCGAATCGGATGTCGGATGACCGAATTGTTCCACCGTAGGGGCACGTTGCAACGTGCCCCTACAATCATTATCAATTACCAATATTCCATGAAAATGATTTGGCATGACAACAAATACATCAACCTGGATACGCGGTCGTATTTGTCCGGTTGTTATCCATTCGGACCGGACGATTGCTCCTAAAGGACTCAGTTGCATAATTCCATCTGCGATTTCGCCCAGCAGGCAATTCTGATTGTGAACGCACAGAGTGATGAAATACGCCCCCATTGATGAATAATCATATCCCCGTAAGCGGACTGAACGACGGTGGTGTTTGTCCGGATCAAACCTTATCATAATCCCCCCGCGAATGCCCGGCGCAGCAGGGCCGCCGGCAGGGCATTGATTGCTGCCAATTCTTCTTCCGCCGACGTGCGAGCCTTCTCCACTGCCGCCATCTGTTCGCGCAAAAGCCCTGCAATCCGACGCTGTTCTGGTAGGGGTGGGAGAGGGATTGTAAATGACTCCAAGTCATCTCTATTGATTGCTTCAAATGTGCTTCCTGAACCCTTTTTCACCAGCGTTGCTTCAAAATGCCGTAACGCATTGAGGATGAAATCACTGTCAGCGTTTTTCCCACATCTTATTGCTGCAAGACCACGCCCAATACAGCACTCAACATCTGCAACATTTGTCGGGCCAACCGGAGCGCGGACAGAAATAAGAATATCACCAGGCTGGGCTATTTTGGTCGGTTCCACACACCAAACGCGTGCAACCGGATTGGCCTTACCGAAGTCAGCTTTTCCTTGAAAGAAAGGAAGTCCCTCGGGACTCGTACGGTAGGTCGAACCGGGTGGAGACTGTCCGGCGATGATCTCGCACACCTCCCCCAGCCTGACCCAGCGCCAGCCGTCGGGTAGGGGCGCCGCATGCGCCGCCCCTACGGTGATTTGCGTCTGTTTCGCGGTTCCCATGTTTATGCCTTCTCCAGGAGGGCGGAAATCTGTTCTGGTGAGGGGAGTTGGCCCTGCAATTCCTTCGGTAACCGCTTTAAAATGCGGTAGGTGGCGACGCCGATTGGTTTGCGGGCATCGCGCAGGGCATATTCGACGATCGTGCGGCGCTTTTCCTTGCACAGGATAATACCGATGGATGGGTTTTCACCCTTTTCGCGGACGCGCTCATCCAAGGTCGCCAGGTAAAACTGCATCTTGCCCACAAACTCCGGCTCAAACTCGCCGACCTTAAGTTCCACCGCCACCAGGCACTTGAGGCGGCGATGAAACAGCAACAGGTCAATGAAGTATTCCCTGTCGTCCACCTCCAGGCGGAACTGGCTGCCGACGAAAGCGAACATTCCGCCCATGGCGCGGAGAAAATCTTCGATCCGCGTGATGAGGGCGCGTTCCAGTTCTCGCTCCGCGTGTTCTTCTCCGAGTTCAAGGAAATCGAAGGTGTACTCGTCTTTCAGCGCCAGTTTGGCCTGGGCACGGAGTTCAGGCGTCATAGTTTTGTCAAAATTCGTCTGGTTCAGCAGCGTCTTTTCGTAGTATTGGTTCTCGATCTGGTGGATCAGGACATTCTTCGACCAGCCGAGCTTTCGGGTCATGCGGATGTAAAATTCGCGTTCGAGGGAATCCTTGCAACGCATTAAAATGACAACGTTCTTAGTCCAACTGATTTCTCTCACCAGTGGTGAGAGTTTTTCGTTTCCGACATAAGCACCATAAAACTGTCGCATTCGCCAAAGGTTCTGGGCGGAGAATCCTTTTATGCCCGGGAACTCATTGCTTAAATCCTGCGCCAGGTGGACAACAACCGATTTTCCCCAGCTATCGCCTTGTTGGCGCGCATCAATGATGCCGCCAATGTCCCAGTAAAGAGAGATCAGCTCCCGATTAACCGCGCGCAGGGCTTCGTACTGGGCGGTACGGACGCGCTCCTTAATATCGGCCAGTAGTCGGCCATAATCGGATCTTGAGATTTCTCTCACCGTTGGTACGAGTTTTCGTTTTGTTTCTTGTTCCGTCTTTCCCATGTTTTTCTTCCTCATGCAGCAAACATCCTCGCCTTGGTCTCAATCAGCAAATCGTGCGGGTTGCCCGCCGTTTGCAGCGCCGCCAAGCCTCCGGCCAATCTGACCTCCGGCGTCTGGAATATCTGCGGATTCTCCAGACCCTCGGTGCCGCCGCGCTCGAACTGGCTGGCGATCGCCCGGATCGTCGCGGCAGTGCGTTGCGATAAGGCGTTCAACCAGTCTTCGTTCTTGTAGGTAAAGGCTAATGTACGGTCGTGGCGGGTGCGTGGATTCATACCCCAACCCAGTTCGGCCAGCACATCGTAAAGGTCATAATCCTGCCGGTCGTCCACCATCCTCACGACGGTCGGCGAGTAGCCGGACGTCACCAGGGCGTCAATGAGTTCCTGCCGCGATGGCGGGTCAATCCACCGTCCCCGAAAGTCGTCCAGCGTGCGGACCTCCTGGACCAGGCGAGCGGCCAGACGGGCTTTATACTCCTCGATGGGCACGGGCATGGCCTTGCCGTCCACGTCGGTGACGATGAAGCGGCCGGCGTCGGTGATGTGAACGTCAAATCCCTCGACACTTATAGTCGGCTCCGGGGGAGGAGGGCCGGGGTCTTCGCCGCCGATGCGCGGCGGCTTGGTGATGAAGCCCCCGCCGAAGAGGCGCGTAGCATCGGTGTAGTCATAGACGCGAAACATCAGCTTGCCCGTCGGCGCATCAATGCGCGTTCCCCGGCCGACCATCTGGTAAAAGCTGATGGGGCTCTTGATGTACTTGAAAAAAACAATGTTCCGCACGCAGGGTACATCCACGCCGGTGGTCAACAGGTCCACCGTGGTGGCAATGAAATGGCTGCGCGAGGAGGCGCGCAGATCCGGGAGTTGGTCGTTGCCGCTGCCTGCGGCGGTGCACTTGAAGGCGTAATACTCCAGCCGCTGCCTGCCGTTGTCGGCGCACCACTTGGCGTAAAGATTATTCAGGCAGACGGCCACATCGTCGGCATGACAATCGCGGGCGCAGAAGATGATGGTCTTTTGCTCAGGCCCACCGGTATCCAGCAGGTAGCTGAACAAGTCCCGGCACATGACCAGGACGCGGTCGGGCAGGAGAATGCGGTCTTCGTATTGGGTTCTTTGATAGAGGTCTTCAATTTGCTCGGCGGTGATGGGCTGGCCGGTAATGGCATCAACGGGGTTGCGGGCGATGATCTCTTCTTTGGTGATGCCGGTTTCATCGAGATTCACCCGGCCCTTCTGGATTTCGCAGGCGGCGAGATAGCCGTCCTCGATGGCCTGGGCAATGTCGTATTCATAGGCCGGTTCGCCGAAGTAGGCAAGGTTGTTAGCGGTAATCTCTGCGTCGGCCACAACCTCTCGCATTATACCGTAAGGTGCAGGGGGTTCGATATGCCTTATTTGTTCTATTCTTATTACTTTTTCGGCGGCTAATGGCAATTGTTCCAGGAAATCTGTTTCGCTTTCCTCCGTCTGCCGCTTGAGGCTTTCCACAAGTTGCCGGGGAGTGGCGGTGAGGCCAATTTGCACGGCGTTCTTGTTCCGCGTAAGCACCTGCGACCACTTGCCCCAGGCCGAACGGTGGCACTCGTCAATGACGATGTGCGTGAAATAGTCGGCGGGGTAATAGGTGGTCAGGAAATTGGCGTCGCCGTTCTCGTTCTCGACGCCGAGGGTCTGATATGTGGCGATGTGGATGCGGGCGTTCTTGGCGTTGTTGGTACCGTCCGTTTTGCGGTACACCTCGGCCGCGTCCGCACCGAAGACGTTCTGGAAGGCCCCGAGGGCCTGGGTGCGGAGTTCGTCGCGATCACAGACAAACAAGGCGCGGGTGAGCTGGCCTGCATCGGAGATGCGCTTGAGCAGGTTGACCGCGATGAAGGTCTTGCCCGCACCCGTGGCCAGGGACAACAGCGCACGCTTAGGCTGCTTTGCTACCCCGCATTTGGCAATTTTTTCCATGACGGCGCGGATCGCGGCGTCCTGATAGTAGCGACGGGTTCCTTCACCGCCGGGGTATCGCTGCAAGAGTGGGCGGGCGGCTGGGGATTCAAGCTTGAAGCCCATGCCCTGCTCGTACCGGACACGAAGCTCGGCCGGAGTTGGGAACTCGGCGATGGGCTTGGGCGTGGAGGTGTATCCCGTGAAGCAGTCGAACTCGACGAACAGGTGACCGTTTGACGAGAAAATAAATTGGACGTTGTGCCGCCTGCATTCGGCATAACATTTGGCCTGGTCAAGACCGTGACCGGATGGGAGACTTTCCTTTTTAGCCTCGATAAGCGCCAGGGCGACGGGCTGTGTGTCAACGTTCACCTTTACCCTTAGGACGTGGTCAATCTTTCCTCGCGAGCGCCGCCGTGCCTTGCCGTTGATGATCTCGACCGTGCCTGCCGTCTCCTCACGCCGAATGAGGTCCTCGGTCCAGCCGCGTTTGTGAATAGCTGG
>JAGVEK010000182.1 GCA_020058315.1 Candidatus Zixiibacteriota bacterium | reverse complement strand
GTGTGCTCTTCCGATCTACGGCGCCGGTCGGAGAATCCCCATGTTGGCACTCCCAGGCAGATGTGCGTCTGCTTGATGTCGCGCGAGTCAACTATGCGTTCAGTGGTCAGCGCATCCGGGGTGGTCGCTTCGATTGTGGTCTTCCCCGCCTTCGGAAAGCGGACGTGCTTGCGAACCAGTCGCAACACCTCATCATGGGATAGCCCGCCTGACGCCGCAACGACAATGCGGTCGGCGGTGTAGTACCTCCGCCGAAAGTCCGCGAGCGCCGCTCGTGTCACACTGGAGACGGTCTCAATCGAACCCATGATCGGGCGGCCAACGGCCTGGCCGGGCCAGAGGCTGCCGGTGAACATGTCGTGCACGTGCTCGTGCGGGGTGTCGTGGACGTCTTTGATCTCCTCGCAGATCACGTTGCGTTCCTTGATGATCTCTTTCGCGGGCAGAGTTGCATGGGTGGCAATGTCGGCCAGAAGATTGACCGCTTGGGGCAGATGTTCATCCAGAACGCGCGCGTGGTAGCAGGTATGCTCGCGGCTGGTGAAGGCGTTCAACACACCTCCAAGGCGTTCCAGAAACAGAGCGATCTCCTGTGCATTGCGCGTCGGCGTGCCCTTGAACACCATGTGCTCAAGGAAGTGCGATGTTCCGGCGATCTCATCTGATTCGTAGCGGGAGCCCACGTCCACCCATATCCCAATTGCAACAGAGTGGTGCGTCGGAACTGTTTCGGTAACAACCCGCAGACCGTCGGGCAGAACTGTCTTTTTGACCTGGCTTTTGCTCACAGTGTCCTCTCGACAGATTAATCTTTGGCGACGTTTCCGGGCGTCGGTAGGGGCGTATTGCTGTACGCCCCTACTAAGGAAATGCCCGAACACGTCTCGCTGTATGACATGCGCCGGTTGCCGCATCATTCAACTCTCGGCAGCGGCGTGATGCAAACGTCTCACTCTCACCGTTTGGCGAACGGACGGCCACCGTCGCGACGCGGCCCGCTGGACCGGCGGGGACGGTCATCGCCGTCCCGCCTCGGCGGACGGCTGCCACGATCGTTGCTCTCGACGTATCCTTCCGGTTTTGGCAGGAGGGCTTTACGCGACAGCCGCACTTTGCCCTCCGGATCGATTTCGATCACCTTCACTTGCAGAATGTCTCCCATCTTACAAACATCCTCGACCCGCTCGGTGCGTGCATAGTCCATCTCGGAGATGTGCAAGAGGCCGTCAGTGCCGGGCAGGATTTCGAGGAAGGCGCCAAACGCAGTAATGCGTCGCACCTTTCCCTCGTAGACCTTGTCCAATTCCGGATCCTCGACCAAGGCCAGAACCATCCTCTTGGCGGTCTCACCGGCCACCTGATCGACGGAGGCGATGATCACGGTGCCATCATCGTCGATATCGATCTTGGCGCCGGTCTGTTCGCAGATGCCGCGGATGTGTTTCCCTCCGGGGCCAATCACATCGCCGATGCGTTCAACCTTAATCTGGAAGATGAGAATTCGCGGCGCATACGGTGACAGCTCGGGTCGCGGCGCGGCCAGCGTGGCGGCCATCCGATCCAGGATGTGCATCCGGGCTTTGCGCGCCTTTTGCAGGGCTTCACGCAGGATCTCGAACGACAACCCCTGGATCTTCAGATCCATCTGGAAGGCGGTGATCCCCGCCGATGTTCCGGCAACCTTGAAGTCCATGTCACCAAGATGATCCTCGACACCGAGAATATCGGTAATGACCTCATAGCGATCGCCCGATTTGATCAGGCCCATCGCCACGCCGGCGACCGGCGCCTTGATCGGCACGCCCGCATCCATCAGCGCGAGTGTCCCGGCACAGATGGTTGCCTGCGACGAGGAGCCGTTTGATTCCAGCACGTCGGAGACGATGCGGATCGTGTACGGGAATATCTCCTCGTTGGGAATGATGGGCTGCAATGCCCGCTCCGCAAGGGCACCGTGGCCAATTTCTCGCCGGCCCGGTCCGCGGATCGGGCGCACTTCACCCACGGAATATGAGGGGAAGTTGTAATGGAGCATGTAGCTCTTCTTCGAGTCCCCCAGAAGATCGTCGATGCGTTGCTCATCGACTTTCGTCCCGAGCGTGACGACCGCCAGGGCCTGTGTCTGCCCGCGCGTGAACAGGGCCGAGCCATGGACACGCGGCAAGAGGGCGACCTCGCCGGTGATCTGTCGGATATCGTCCGGTCCGCGTCCATCCGCGCGGCGCTTGTCGTTCAGCACACGATTGCGCAGATCTTCACTCTCGATCTCTTCGAGCACCGCACCGATCGTGGATTTGTCATCGGGAAACCGCTCCGCCAGTGAGGCGAACACATCGTTGGAGATGGCGCGGATCGCGTCTTCCCGGCCCGTCTTGTCAATGATCTGGTTGACTTCAACGATACGGGTCTTGGCCAGATCTTTGACTGCCGTGATGATCTCCGGGTTGGGAATGGGCGCCACGAACGGGGCCTTGGGCTTGCCCGCCTGGCGCTGGAGTTCCTCGATGGCATCGATCAGCTTGCGGACTTCGTCCAGTCCGAACTTGAGCGCATCGGTGAGATCGTCCTCGGACACTTCGATGCAGCCGCCCTCAACCATGATAACGTCGGTTCTGGTGCCGACAACCACGAGGTTCATGTCCGAGCTCTCGAGCTCGGACAGCGTGGGATTGATCACCAGTTGTCCGTCGATCCGCCCCACACGCGCACCAGCGATTGTGTGCTCGAAGGGGATATCGGAAACAGCGAGGGCCGACGCGGCGGCACAGATTCCGAGGACGTCGGCATCATTCTGCTGATCCGAAGAGAGCACCGTGACATGGACCTGGATTTCACACATGAATCCTTCCGGAAAAAGCGGACGGATTGGCCGGTCGATCATGCGGGCTGAGAGAATTTCCTTTTCAGAGGGACGTCCCTCGCGTTTGAAGAACCCTCCCGGGATTTTGCCCGCTGCGTAGGCCTTTTCGCGATAGTCGACCATCAGTGGGAAGAATCCCTTGTTGGCGATCGGCTCTTTGCTTGCCACCACGGCCGCCAGGACCACGGTGTCGCCGTGACGCACCATGACGGCGCCATTGGCTTGCTTGGCGACATGGCCAGTCTCCAAAGAGAATGGCCGGCCGCCGAACTGCAGTTCGATACGTTCCATCAGTAGACACACTCGCGCAGCCCGCCGGTGGCGGGTCACGCCCTTTCTGTTTTCGCCGGGAGAGAGCGCATTGCTGCCCTTCTTGGCAGCGGCTTGTGATGGGGTGTACGGCTCGCCCCGGGGCCAAGTGTTACTATACAAGGTCCCGCCCGCGAACCGATTCCCCCTCCCACCCGGCGGCGCATCACTTGCGCAGGTTTAAGTTGTCGAGTAGCTGCCGATAGGCGGCAATGTCGGTGCGGCGCAGATAATTCAGCAACCGCCTGCGCTGGCCAACCAGTATCAGCAATCCCCGTCGTGACGAAAAATCCGTCGTGTGCAATTCCAAGTGCTGCGTCAATTCAGCGATCCGCGACGACAGCAAAGCGATCTGCACTTCCGGCGAGCCGGTGTCGGTCTCGTGAAGGCGGTAGGCTTTGACAATCTCGCGGGTCTTTTCGGCATTTCCTGGCACGTGCCACTCCTTAAGGTTGGGGGGTTGTCTCCCGTTGTGTTGATAAAATACCACGCACGATGCGTTCGTCTTCTTCTAATTGTCCCTTCAATGTCTCCACACTCTCGAACTTCACTTCCGGCCGGACAAAAGCATCCAGCCAGATCGTCTCTATGCGTTCCGGCTTCGCTTCCTGAGGATCGTCAACGTCAAGCAAGTGCGCCTCAACACGAAGCCGTTCGCCCCCAAAGGTCGGATTCGAGCCATAATACACCATCGCGGGATGGGGCACTCTACGGCCCGCCCAGCCGGCATAGATCCCGACCGGAGGCGGTAATTTACACTCAGACAGCTTCAAATTCCAAGTCGGATATCCCAGTTGCCGCCCCCTGGCGGCTCCAGCGACAACCTCCCCGGAGACAGGGTATGCGTGTCCTAAGAGGCGGGCTGCCTGGCCAAAAGACCCGGCTTTGATGCAATCACGGATCAGACTGGAGCTAATGCGTTGATTCAAGATATCGTCCGTAACTGGCGGTACAACAGTCACTTGTCTGTCGGCTCGCCGACCCAGATCTTGGAGAAAATCGGGGCTTCCTTCCCGCCCGCGCCCGAACCCGAAATCGTGCCCGACCACGATCGAACACGCATCCAATTCCCTGAAAAGAATCTGTTCGACGAAATCTTGGGCGGACATAGACGCCAACTGTTTGTCGAAACGAAGCTGAAGAATCGCGCCGGCCCCAAACGAACGCAGAAGTGCCATTCTTTCGGACGGTTCTGTCAGGAGAAGCGGAGCGTGATCGGGGACTACAACGCTCTTCGGATGCGGGTGAAACGTGAGCACCAGAAGAGGGCGCTGGGTCTCCCTTGCCAGCGTCAATCCGTGGGTGAGAATGGCTTGCTGACCAAGGTGGACTCCGTCGAATGTTCCGATACAAATCACCGGCGGTCCGGCGAGTGCCTGGCGAGCGCTCTTGGGATCGACAAAGAATTGGTGCTCGGAAACTGATGGGGGAGGTGGACGAAGAGCCTTCATGAGACCAGCACGCGTCGATAGGTGAATAGTTCCCCAGTTGGCAGACGGTCCGGCCATTGGCTGGAGTCAAATCGGGCAGTCAGAATCGCGATCGCATGTCCGACCGCATCGCACACCGTGACGGGATCACCGGTCGCGAAGTGACCCTCGATATTCGAGATCGCCGCCGGTGTGATGGGACGTCCCATAACGATTGATGGTACGAATTCGCCCTGTACCCGAGCCTTGGGGAATGGAAGGAATTCCTCGATGGTACGAAGCACGGCGGATGGATCCCCATTCCGGTCCAGGGATTCCAGGTCATGAATTGTGATGGCGTCATCCACGTGCCACTGTCCAACTTCCTCACGCCGCAGTCCGGCGAGGAAGGCGCCGCACCCCAGCATCTCACCAATAGTCTCCGCGAGTGAACGGATGTAGGTTCCACTCGCGCAGCGCACACGAATCGTAATGGTGGGTTTCTCGAATGCTAAAAGACCGGTGGAGAATATCGAGGCGATGCGCTCCAGTTGAGGAACAGTCTGGCCGGCGCGGGCGAGCTCATACCGGCGCTTCCCATTGGTGTGAACCGCCGCGTAGGCCGGGATCCTCAGTGCGATGTCGCCATGCAAAGACTGAAGCACAGTCTCCACGCGTTCACGCGTCACGCCGGAGAGATCTCCCTCTTCGGAGAGGTGACCTTCCGCGTCGCCGGTGTTGGATACCTGGCCGAGTTGGATGGACGCGCAGTAGCACTTGGCTAAGCCACTCACAAACAGGGCGATCTTTGTGCCTTTGCCCAAAAGCATGATCATCAGGCCCGAAGCCGCCGGGTCGAGCGTACCTGTATGTCCAACAGAACGTGTCCGGTAAACACGCCGCACGACGTCCACAACATCATGGGAAGTGATCCCCATCGGTTTATCCACCAGGAGAACCCCACACGGACCCTGGAGATTCGAATCGCCCGAGGTGTTACGGCCGCCGCAAGCAGGCCGAATCACTGTTGGTAGTGCCTCAGCGTGCATGCCTGACTCTACTCGCGCGGCGGACCTGCGCAATTGCCTTCTTGAGCGCGGCGACGCTTTCTTCCATCGGAAGGTCGATGGTGCAACCAGAGGCGTTGACATGACCGCCACCGCCGAATAGACCGGCAATCTCGGACACATTGAAGGAATCGGATGACCTCAAACTCACTTTCGTCTTGTGCGGCCCCAGTTCCTTGAGCAGAGCGCCTACCTTGACGCCTCGGACAGACAGAGTGTAATCGACCAGACCTTCCAGTTCGCGCATCGGAACACCGAACTGCCGCCGGTCAGCAGCGGAGAGCGTCAGAAGACAAACTGTCCCTCCGGCGCTGATCTGGGCGTGACCAAGTACATGCTGCAAGAGGCGGAAGTGATTCACGGTGTATGAATAGTAGATCTGATCAGTCAGCGCGGTCAGATCGGCTCCCTGCCTCATGAGTTCCGCGGTCAGTTCCAATGTTCTGGGGCTCGTACTGTGATAGTGAAACCGGCCGGTGTCAGTGACAATGGCAACCGCCAATTGTTGTGCAATCGCAGGGGTTATCCGAGCCTTCCAGAGGTTTAGCAGATCATAGACCATTTCGCCGCATGCCGCAGCGGTCGAATCCAGGACGTTGACCGTCCCGAACATGGAGTTTTGGGGATGATGGTCGATATTGACAACCGGGATCGCATCTGGAACCAGTGACTGCACAGACCCGATCCGGTCTAGCGACGAGCACTCGAACACGACCACCGCATCCCAATGTTTGCGGCGCTTGATCTGGCCTCTTGTACGCACCAGGCCTTTTGGGTCGAGGAAGCGGTACTTGCGGGGCAGGGAACCGTGATTGACAATGTCCGCGGTGCGCTTCTTCTGCGACGTCCAGTACTCATGGAACGCCAACTGGCAGCCGAGCGAGTCCCCATCGGGATCGCGGTGAGCAGTAATGAGAATTCGGGAGGCAGGGCGGAGAAGTTCTGCGATCCGCGAGGCATCAGTCTTGCGCATTGCCATCCCGTTCGCGGGCGATCTTCTCGAATATTTCCTGGAGCTTGGCGGCGTCCGCGACCGAGTCGTCAAATGCGAAGTGCAGACGCGGTGTCTGCCTCAAGCCAAGGTGATCGCCCACCCGGCGTTGCAGGAATCCGCCAACCTTCCCCAACGCATCAGCACAACGCCGGCGCGTCTCCTCGTCCCCGAGAACTGAATAGCGAATCTTGGCCTCGGAGAGATCGCGTGTTACTTCACAGTGAATGATCGTCACCGGGGTCAAGTCAAAGTCCTTGACCTCTGCCCGGATCAACACCGACACGACGCGCAACAACTCTTCCGCCACTCTTTGTGATCGTTCGAAATGTCTCATTTGCAAAACCGCTCCGTTGTCGTCCGGTGGCAAGGCAGCCCTGCCCCGGAGTGAGGCCACGGCTCCTGATTAAGTATCTACGTCTATTCAGTCTCTTTGTTGAGTGCTTTCGACCGGGGAGTGGTCAGTGGGGGGAGCGGGCTCATACGTGAATTTCGCTGTTTGTCAGGATCATTTCGCCAGGGCGGTCGGCATCATCAATGACCTTTGTCATGATCTTGTGAAGGTGCGCCCGAGCATTGCCGACGGCGGCCACTTCGACAACAGCCAACTGCCACTTGTCTTGCGCGTCAATCTCCGCAACCGCTACACCATAGGTCCGCCGGGTGTGCTCAAGGAAGCGCTTCAGGATGCTCCGCTTCTCCTTGAGACTGTGGCAGCCGGGGAAGTGCAATTCCAACCTCGCCTCAGCGATCATGGCCGACCAGCCTCTGCCAGGACTCCCGGAATCGAAGGATCCGCTCGGGAGCGATTACACCAGCTTGCGCTCGTGTTCGACGACGCGGAACAGCTCCAGAGAATCTCCGACCTTGATGTCGTTGAAATTCTCGATTTTGATGCCGCACTCCAGCCCCGCCGAGACTTCCTTGACATCATCAGTAAAGCGACGAACGGTCTGAACGAGCCCTGTGTAGATGGTGAGACCGTCGCGTACGATCCTGACCTGGTCGCGCGGGTGGATTGCGCCCTCGGTCACCTCGCACCCGGCAACAGTGCCCAGCCGGGATATTTTGAATATGGTCTTCGCCACCGCGATACCGGTCTGTTCCTCGACTTTCTCGGGAGCCAGCATGCCTTCAAGAGCGGCGCGAATGTCGGTTTCGACTTCGTAGATGATGCTGTACAACCGGACGTCAACACCCTCGCGAAGGGCCAGTTCGCGGGCGCGTGCATCGGGACGGACATGGAAGCCGACGACAACCGCCTCGGAGGCGGCGGCCAGCAGAACGTCCGATTCGTTGATGGCTCCGACGCCACGATGGATGATATTGACCTGAACTTCTTCCGATTTGATCTTCGACAGCGTGTCGGCCAGCACCTCGACTGAGCCGTCCACGTCGCCCTTGATGATGAGGCGCAGATCGCGGACCTCACCCTCCTTGATGCGCGCGTAGACATTGGACAGGGTCGTCTTCTGGATGCGGTGGAATGTCTGCTCGCGCTTGACCCGCTCGCGCATCTGGGAGACATTGCGGGCGACATGCTCGTCCTCACACACGACAAATGAATCGCCGGCCTGCGGAACACCGTTGGACCCGGTAACCTGGACGGCGATGCCCGGTCCGATCTCGCGCACAAGACCTCCATGATCGTCGACCATGGAGCGGATGCGCCCGGAGTGGGCACCGGTCACGAAGAAATCCCCCGTGCGCAGTGTCCCGTTCTGGACGAGCACAGTCGTGACCGAACCCCTGCCCTTGTCGAGCTTGGCCTCCACGATGACGCCGCGGGCATGCTTTGACGGGTTGGCTTTGAGCTCCAGCAATTCCGCCTGGAGAATGATCATCTCCAGCAGGCGGTC
>JAGVEK010000016.1 GCA_020058315.1 Candidatus Zixiibacteriota bacterium | reverse complement strand
GGCGAATTCGACGTGGTGTTCTCGCATTTCATGGTCCATCATCTGCCTCGCCCGGAAGCCCTCTTCGACGAGGCCGCGCGAGTCAGCCGGGGCGGCGGCAGGATCCTGATCAAAGACCTGTTGCGCCAACCCGCCTGGAAGACGGTCTTCCTGTTGGCCTTTTCCAAGCACGTGCTGCGCTATTCGGGCCTGCAGTTGAAGATGTACCAGGAGTCGTTGAAGGCGGCGCTGACTATGGAGGAACTGCGGGCCGCGTTGCGTAACTCGCGACTGGCTATGGCTCAGGTGCGCGGTTTCAGGGGCTTGGACTTCGTGGTCACTGCGTGAATGGGCCGTCCCCCAGAGTAACTCCGTCTCCCTTGCGCCGCAACGACTTGCACGTTTCTTGATTCGCGTCTCTTGAGCGCTATTTTTCGGCGATGAATGCCCTCAGCGACATCTTCAGGAACTGTGGTGACGCCTGCTCATGCGCTTGGCAACTGCTGCGCTATGTCAGCAGCTTCATCTGGCTGCTGTTGCAACCCAAGGCGGTACTGGCCGCCAGAATCCTCGCGCTGCAAAGCCACCTAGTGCTCTATCACGCCTAAAGATGTGGATGAATTATGTCGATGCTTCTCCATGGGGGTAACGTCATGGAGAAGCCTGAGTCATGGTTAAGAAGTACATTGTTCGGCTTTCGCAGGAAGAACGGAGTGCGCTGCAGGACATCGTCAGGAAACTGAAAGGGACATCCGAGAAGGTGCGGCGGGCCAACATCCTGCTCAAAGCCGATGCCGCTGGACCAACCTGGAGGGACGCCAAGATCGCCGAGGCCTTGTCCTGTCGAAGACAAACCGTCGAGAACGTTCGACGCCGACTCGTTACCGAAGGTTTCGAGGCGGTGTTGAACCGGAAGAAGCGCGAGACCCCACCGAGACCCAAGATCCTTGACGGAAAACAGGAAGCGGAAGTCATTGCGCTACGCTTGGGCAAGCCGCCGGCCGGATTCGCCAACTGGACACTGCGGTTGTTGGCCGGCCAGGTTGTGGAACTGGGGATTGCCGACACGATCAGCTATGAGACGGTGCGGCGCACGCTCAAAAAAACGGTATGACGAATCGAAAGATTCAGTATGGGGTCATTCCGCCGGATGCGGACGGGGAATTTGTGGCCTGCATGGAGAACGTGTTGGAGACCTATGCCCGGCCTTATGCTGCGGCCTTTCCGGTCGTCTGCATGGACGAGCAACCCGTGCAATTGACGAAGGAAGCGCGCCAGGCAATTGGCGCGACGCGAGCGCATCCCACGCGGATCGATTACGAATACGAACGCGCTGGCACGGCGTGTATCTTCCTGTTTGCCGAAGCCTTGTTGGGCTGGCGCAGCGTGCGCATCCGGCCCCGGCGCACGAAAGTCGATTGGGCCTTGGAAATGGAGGCACTCCTCCGCACGCGCTACGCGGACACCGAGAAAGTGATCGTGGTTTGTGACAACTTGAACACGCATACGCCGGGTGCTTTCTACGAGGCGTTCGTTGCGGAGCGGGCCCGAGAACTTGTGAGACGGATCGAATTTCACTACACGCCGAAGCATGGCAGTTGGTTGAACATTGCGGAGAACGAGTTGAGTTCGATGACCAGGCAATGCCTTTTGGGTCGTCGAATCGGGAGTATCCAGCAACTGTGCGCCTAAACGTCGGCCTGGGCCAATTTTGGAAACGAGAACCAACGCGGTGTCGACTGGCAGTTCACCATCGATAAGGCCCGGGGTAAACTGAAGTCCCTTTACCCGAAGCTTTAGGAATGACAGAGCACTAGGATTCATGCGCTGCTTGCCAGCGAGTCCCAGGTGAAGACACCTGCTATCTGCAACTCCTGCAAACAGCTATCGACTGCACATTACAGCATCTGCGGCAACCAGTTTTGCCGCACCTGTTTCAAGGGGCGTCTGTTGACTGCATCTTTGCGGTCACCGTTATCGGAAACTAGGGACAGTCACCGTTTATTTCCCATTTTCCCCTCGTCACCACACCCCATGTTATCCTTTTCGTGCCGCACTATTTTTTGCCTGTTTCCGCTTTCCGCATCGGCGGACGGCCCACCGGCAACGGCCGCAAGCGACGGTTCAACTTCGCCTCCAGCTTGCTCAAAAAACTGTCCCCGCCTAACGGACGCCCGCGGTTGGCGCAGTGTTTCAGCCGCATCGCCTCCGCCGCCGGCAGCCGATCGCGCAACAGGGCTTTCCACTCCGCCGGCCCGTATTGCTTGCGCCAGGCGCGCAGATCCAGCACGCCACTGCTGTCCTCCTCGCCGCAATGCGCCGCAGCGCTCGACCAACGGTACGTCCACGGCGCCCGCACCAATCGTGCGCGCACCGGATTCTGTTCAACGTAGCGCAGCGCCTGCGCCAAGTGACGCTCGTCCAGTCCGCACGAGAAGAAACGGTTCTGCCACAGATGTCCCGAGCGCCCGTGCAGCCGATTGACGTATTGCGCGTAGAGATAGTGCGTGCGGCCGATGGCGCGGGCCAGCGCGCCTGCCGACGACGGCACCACCACCAGATGGACGTGATTGCTCATCAGGCAGTAGCCCAGCACCGTCACGCCGAAACGTGCGGACTGCTCCTTCAGCAACGCGAGATACGCTTGGCGGTCGTCAGCGACGAAGAAGACGTCCTGGCGGTTGTTGCCGCGTTGAGTCACGTGGTGGGGAAGGCCCGGAATCACGATCCTGGCGACGCGAGGCATGCGACCAGCTTACTGTGGCGATGGTCCAGTGGCAAGGTAATAGGTGACTGTCCCCTATTTGGCGTACAGGGCGTCGGCGACGACCACATCGCACGCCCGCGGGTAGGCGTCGAGGATCCGCCGCAGCAAGCGCGGTGCGCCGGCCACTCGCGCCCCGTCATGCCGCTTGCGCCGAGCGTACTGCCTCGATGAACGCCCGCATCCGCGTGGGGTCTTTTCGGCCGGGGGCGTTT
>JAGVEK010000180.1 GCA_020058315.1 Candidatus Zixiibacteriota bacterium | reverse complement strand
TGTCTGAAGACGGTCGATGCGGTGTCCCGCGCACACGACGGTGTACCGCTGCCACACCCAGAGGGTCGCGATCAGGAAGGCGGTCAGCCACCAACGGGGGCCGAAAACATCCAGAGCCGAACGCAGCCGGCTGTTCATGCTGCCCCCAGTGGCGAGGGAATAGCACACTTCTCGAAGACACGCATGCGGGCGGCCTGCGCGCGCGGGTTAGTCACAGTTTCGGAATCGGCGGGGCGCAAGACGCGCCTGTAGACGAGGCGGCCACGCGGGCTGGCGCCGCAAATGCAACGCCCATAGATCTTGGGGCAGTCGCAGGTTCGCGCGGCCTCGCGCGTGACGGTTTTCACGATCCGGTCTTCCAATGAGTGGTAGGCGATGACGACCAGACGCGATCCCCCGGCAAGGAGGCTTAACGCGGCGTCCAGGCCTCGCGCGATGGCATCGAGTTCTGAGTTGCTGTGAACTCGAAGCGCCTGGAATATCCGAGCCGCGGTGCGTCCCCAAGTGCGCCCTCCGGGACCGGAGGCGGCGATGATCAACTGCCGCAACTGGGTGGTTGTGAGGATTGGTTCGGCCAGACGCGCCTTGACAATCCGGCGCGCGATCCGTCGTGACAGTGGTTCTTCGCCGAACTCCGAGAAGACGGAAGCCAAAGATTCCTCAGTGGCCGAATTCAGCCAGCTCGATGTTGGCTCTCCCTGCGTGGGATCGAACCGCAGATCCAGCGGTCCGTCCAGCCGGTAGGCGAAACCGCGCTCGGGGTTGTCGAGCTGAAGTGATGAGAGCCCCAGATCGAAGAGGGCTCCATGGATTTCGGCCACGCCGAGTTCCCGGAAGAGCGAACCCAGTGAGCGATAGTCGGAATGGACTACCTGCGCGCGGCCGCCGAATGATGCGAGTCGGGCGGCAGCTCGTGCCACGGCCTGCGGATCGCGATCAAGTCCGATGAGTCTTCCTTTGGGGCTTAACTGCTGCATGATCATTTCTGCGTGCCCCGCTCCGCCAATTGTTGCATCGAGATAGATTCCATCGCGATCGGTGATCAACTCACGCAGGACTTCGTCTGCCATGACCGGCAGATGGCCACCCACTGGCGGCTGGTGATCCATCCCCGCGGCCTCTATAGCAGTAATTGGGCCGCGACCTCCTCGTACGACTTCCCGAAGCCATCAACGTACTGGCCGAATGTGTCGGCTCCCCAGATCTCGATCCGGCGGATCATCCCGAGGATGAGGACGTCCTTCTTGATTCCAACCTTGTCTACCAAGGACTGTGGGATGAGGATTCGATTCTGATTGTCCGGGGTCACCTCGACGGTGTTTGCCATCAGGGTACGCAGGACAAAATTGGCATCGGGGTGCGCGAAGTTGAAATTCTCGAATTTTGCTTCGACGCGCTGCCACTCATTTTTTGGGAAAAGGAATATGCACCCCCCCACGCCCAGAGTGAGGTAGCACGTATCAAGGGATGCGTCCGATGATTGACGCAGTTTGCTGGGGATTTGAAGCCGGTTCTTTGAATCCAAAGTCCCGGTGAAATTTCCAAGGAAGCCAGGCATGGTGTCGGTTATGCTCTCGTCAGAAAGTCATGCGTCGAATCGAATCACCGTTGAAATGAAACTTCCCCTCAGACTGCCTGTGACTGACCCTCCCAATTGGGAGTTATTGCCTTATGGATCAAGAACTTAAGCTTGCGACGGTGAATATCCCACTATCCACCACAAATCGCCACCCAATGCCACATTAGGGCCTGCCTCTGCATCGGTCAAGGTTTTTTTGTGTTTTCCCTCCAGATTCTTTGATCGTCTACTTCTGTTGAAGTCATTGACAGTATTCGTGTTCACGGCAATGGAATAGCTCTATTGCGGTCCCTCGCAGTGCCGGGAGCCGCGATGCTCGAATTCTCAGTCGTGCGTAATCTATTGTATTGCAGATCCTTACGATCCGTGCATTGGCTGCGAGTCGGCCATTTGTTGGGCGGTCGCTTACGGCAGGCCATTTGCGTTCTCCTACCCCGTTCGCAGTGGTCCAGGGACAATCCGGACCCATCTGGGCGGGGGTAACGAAATGTGGCACAACGGATTGGTATTTCGGGGAGCGGTTCTTCTTCTATTGATAGGTGTCCCCAGTGTAGGGTTTGCCGACCACGAAGTCTTTGAGGTTCAGTTCGACGGGAGAATCTCGGGTGTGAGCGCTGTGTCTGACCTGCAGCGGCTGAGTGACGGACTTTCCGTGAGTAATAACGAGGCTGGCCGGCCGGATCTCCCCTGGATGACGGTCGTGCTCCCTCAAGTGGGCGAAGGTGGGATGACGGGGTGGGAGTTGGTGACAATGGTCGCCGATACTCTCGGTCTCCAGGAGATTATTCCACCGTCACAGCCGGACGTCCCCAGCAGTGACACCTGTGGTCCAAGCCCGGTGATTCAACCTGATGCGACGGTCTATGAGGCGGACGCGTGGTACCCGCAGTGCGGTGTCACCGCTTTCTCATCCGGGAGTGTTCGGGGCGTGTCCGCATCCAGTGCCGCGTGGTGCCCCTTCAGGTACAATCCGATGCGCAGCGAACTTGTGGTCATCCGTCGTGCGATCCTCCGGGCAGCTTCAGAAGGCGCAGGGTCACCACCATATGAGACAACAGACACAGTAGCCGCGCTGGATGATATCAAACCTCTGATGCTCCCATCGCTTAACGATGCCGGACCAGACGAGCC
>JAGVEK010000259.1 GCA_020058315.1 Candidatus Zixiibacteriota bacterium | reverse complement strand
GCAATGATGTGGCGGCGCGGGCAAATGGAATCACTTGGTGCCCCACCCGAAAGGTGGGATTCTTCGTGAGGTCTGCTTTATGGGTTCTCAGGACGAGGTCGAACAGAGAAATGGCTCTGATTGACTCGCTTGGCGATTCAAGACCGACCGGGCCCCACGGGTTGCGCACCCTTCGAGTGGGGTACCGGGCGCTCAGAACACGAACTCCGGCCCATAGAAGAGTCCTACGCTGATTCCAAGGCCATATAACTTCGGTCAGACCGATTGAATCGCCGGACGTAGCTGTGAGCAGCCATGAGGCGGATATTGAAAAGGCCGACCTCCATTTGCATCCCCAGCTTGGGAGTGAGTATGATCCCCCGGTCGAAATTGGGGACTTCGCTGTAATTGATCAAGATGTACTCGTAATCCACGCCAAAACGCCATTGGGGAATACTCAGTTGAGTGCATGAGGCATTTCCTCGAACGCTGAGCCGCACTTGCTGCAGGAAGCCTCCTTCGCTCTTGCTGGGAGCCCGCATTCAGAGCAGACCGGGAATCAATCCATCAGCGGTTGTGAGATGTGCCCCGAGTACGGTAAGCCACTCATTTCCTTGAGAAGCCGAATGGTTCGGTACTCGATCTCAGGATGGAGAAGAAAGCGATGGATACCAGGAGTGTTCCAACCCCGCTGGCTATCCAGGCAACAGCAACCCCTTTCTCCCCCCAGTCGTCGAACGCATTCTCTTTCGTGACAACGCCCGAGTACCAAATGCACAATGCAAGTGCAGTAGTTCCGGAAATGAGCAGAATCGAGGCGACGCTACTGACGCCTTCCTCCACGCCGCCGCCTTGGGTGCGGATGATTTTCTTAGCCATGGAGTCCCTCTTGGTCGACGGTATGCGCAATGCCGCCGACGCTGATGGGGTATCAATGATACTCTGGCCTCGCGGCTTGCCGTGAGATGAGTAGTATGGCCAATCACGTTGGCTCTTCGCTCCGCACATCGACTTTCCCGGCGCAAGTGGTGGGGCACCAAATGCCAATCTGGGCGCGGGTGGGGGGTGCCGTCCCTTCCCTTGCTGGCATTAGATTTCATCCTCTCTCGGAACCACTGCCTCCAAAGCCGGGATCAATCGCGGCACTGAACGAGCAATAACCCCCCAGACTTTGTCCATATCGATCTCGGCATAGTTGTGCACGAGGACATTGCGCAAACCGATGATCTCGCGCCACGGGATTTCGCCATGCTGATCGCGGAATTCACGGCTGACTTTTCCGGCCGCCTCACCGATGACGGTCAGCGACCAGAGAGCCGCATCCCGTCTCATCTCGTCACGGTCAAGTTCGCTGCGGCTCGATCCGGAGAATCGGGCAGCAAGTTTGCGCGCCTCGTTGAGCATGTCGAGCAGATATCCGTCATCCTTCAGCATAGACTATCTCCGCGGTGCTCAGGATATGGTTGCGCTTGATGTAGTTACGGCTGGCTTCGACGAGTCGGCGTTCCACCACATCGACGGAGCGCCCGACCAGCCTCGCCAGTTCTTCCTCCAAGTCGAGAATCGCCGGCCATTCGGGTTTGCCGCCTTCGCGGTAGATCACAAGGAAATCGATGTCGCTGTCACCGCGATAATCATCGCGAAGCACCGAGCCGAAGACGGACATCTCGCGAATGCCCCACTTTCGGCAGAAGGGTTTCAGACTGGCGACAGGCAGTCGCGTTTGTGGATTCATACTGTGATTGTCCTCCTGAAGACAAGATAGGACGGGTGGCTCGCGTGTCCGGCAATCGTCGCCGTTCGTCTGCTTCTACGCACGGCTCAAACTATTGCCGACGTCACACCTCGTCAAGGGAACTCTCCTTGCCTGCGAACGCAGCCGAGGGCGGCTGCGCCACTTTCGAGACGTTCTACCCTTTGAACGTCGACCGCAACTTCTCGAAGAACGAACGATCCGCTTTGGGTGGCTGACCGCCATGCAGCTTGCCGAATTTATCGAGGAGTGCCTTCTCATCGCTGGTGAGACCTGTTGGCGTCCAGACGATGACTTGGACCAACTGGTCCCCGGAGCCAAACCCGCGCAGATGTGTGATGCCCTTGCCCCGGAGTCGGAGCAGCTTCCCCGACTGTGTTCCGGCCGGAACCGTGAGTTTTACCGAACCATTCAGGGTGGGGACAATGACGCTGTCGCCCAATGCCGCCTGGGAAAAGCTGATCGGGAGCGCATAGAGGATGTCGTCCCCATGGCGCTCGAACGATTCGTGCGGGGTTTCCTCGATCAGCACGATCGCGTCCCCCGAAGGTCCCCCGCGGGGACCAGCGTGTCCGGCGCCTGAAACTGAGATGTAATTCCCGGCCGATACACCTGCTGGAATCTTCACGCTGATGGTCGAGGACCCTTCGATGCGGCCATCTCCCCTGCACTGGACGCACGGTTTCTCGACAATCTCACCAGCACCGTGACAGCGCGGACAACTCGAGATATTGACGAACTGTCCGAAGATCGATCGCGTCACCTGGCGAACTTCGCCGACGCCACCGCATTGCAGACAGGCGGTCTTTTTGGAACCTTTGGTCTGCCCGCTCCCCGCACATTCGGTGCAATGGACCAGATGCTTGATACGGAGTTTCTTTTCGGTGCCCGACGCGATTTCCTCAAGGCTCAGCTTGAGGCGGACCTTCAAATCAGCCCCGCCGCTTGGACCGGCATGTCCGCGGCCACGGCCGGTCGCGCCAAACATCTCATCGAATGCTCCCCCGCCTCCGCCGAAGTCACGCATGAAGGCACGCAGCGCATCAGACAGATCGAACCCATTGGCACCGCCGTAGGCACCGGGTCCGGCACCCGCACCGCTCAGGCCGGCGTGGCCGAATTGGTCATAAGTACGCCGCTTCTCGTCGTCCTTGAGGATCTCGTAAGCCTCGGTCGCTTCCTTGAATTTCTCTTCGGCCGATTTGTCCCCAGGGTTCTTGTCGGGGTGGTGTTGCACCGCCAGTCGGCGATACGCCTTCTTAACCTGGTCGGCGTCGGCATCGCGATCGACGCCGAGGATCTCATAGTAGTCGCGTTTTGCCAATCCGGGTTTCACTTTCGCTCACATCGCTTACAAAATGGGCACGGCCCGCCGCAGGCGGGTGCCCCTGCACCGGATCCGGATGACTGCCCGTAGCATAGGCCCTTGTGGCCGTTCGTCACGGGCTCCAAGCCATCACTTCCGGGCGCATCTCCCCTTTATCTTAGCGAAATCAAACAACGCCCACAAGGGGCTATGCTACGGATTCCGCTCACAAGACGGGCACGGCCCGCCGCAGGCGGGTGTCACTACGCCGGATCAGGGTGGCTGTGCGTAGCATAGGCCCTTGTGGCCGTTCGTCGCGGGCTCCAAGCCATCACTTCCGGGCGCATCTCCCCTTTAATCTTAGCGAAATCAAACAACGCCCACAAGGGGCTACGCTACGGATGCCACTCGCCGGTGCGAGATGTGCATCGGTCACTTCTTGTCGCCCTCGTCTACAACTTCAAAGTCGGCATCGACCGCTTGACCATCCCCGCCGGTCTTCGATTCGGTCGGCCTCTCCTGCTGCGGTCCGGGCTACGGTTCTGCGCCTGGTCCCGTTGCGTCGGCTGCCTTCTGCTTGTACAGTTCCTCTGCCAGCTTGTGCGAGGCGGCCATCAGCTCCTCGATCGCTTTCTCAATACCGTCTTTGTCGCTTCCGTCCTGGAGGGATTTGAGTTTCTCGATCGCGGTCTCGATCCTCTTGCGGTCGTCTTCGCCGATCTTGTCACCATGATCTTTGAGTGTTTTCTGAGTGCTATAGACCACCTGATCGGCCTTGTTGCGCGCCTCGATCAGGTCTTTTTTCTTGCGATCCTCTTCGGCGTGGGCTTCGGCATCCTTCATCATGCGGGAGACCTCTTCCTTGGACAGGCCGCTCGAGGATTCGATTTTGATCTTCTGTTCCTTTCCGGTTCCGAGATCCTTGGCCGAGACATTCACGATACCGTTGGCATCGATGTCGAATGTCACCTCGATTTGTGGCAGGCCGCGCGGAGCAGCGGGAATACCGACTAAGTCAAACCGTCCCAAGGTGCGATTGTCGATCGACATCTCGCGTTCGCCCTGAAGCACATGAATCGAAACCGCTGGCTGATTGTCGGAGGCCGTGGAAAACACCTGAGACTTGCGGGTCGGGATGGTCGTATTGCGTTCAATCAGACGCGTCATGACCCCGCCGAGAGTCTCAATGCCGAGAGACAATGGTGTGACGTCCAGCAAAAGAACGTCCTTCACATCACCGACTAAGACACCGCCCTGGATCGCGGCACCGATCGCCACCACTTCGTCCGGGTTGACACCCCGATGAGGCTCTTTGCCGAAGATCTCCCTGGCAATCTGCTGCACTTTCGGCATACGTGTCATTCCGCCGACCAGCACGACTTCGTCAATATCGGACGCCGACAGGTTCGCGTCCTTGATCGCCTGGCGACACGGCCCCATGGTGCGTTGCAGCAGATCCTCGACCAACGATTCGTACTTGGCACGCGACAATGTCAGATCGAGATGTTTGGGGCCGTTTTGATCGGCGGTGATGAACGGCAGGTTGAGAGAGGTCTGCATCGTAGTCGAGAGCTCGCATTTGGCCTTCTCTGCCGCTTCTTTCAGCCGCTGCAACGCCATGCGGTCCTGACGCAGATCGATCCCCTGTGATTTCTTGAACTCATCGGCCATCCAATCGATGACGCGCTGATCGAAATCGTCGCCGCCCAGATGCGTGTCGCCATTGGTCGACCGCACTTCGAATACACCCTCGCCCAATTCGAGAATCGAGATATCAAATGTGCCGCCGCCAAGATCGTAGACAGCGATCTTCTCATCTTTCTTTTTGTCCAGCCCATATGCCAGCGCCGCCGCCGTCGGTTCGTTGATTATCCGCAGCACCTCCAGCCCGGCAATGCGTCCGGCATCCTTCGTCGCCTGGCGCTGGGCATCGTTGAAGTAAGCGGGGACAGTGATCACCGCCTGAGTCACCGTCTGTCCCAGGTAGGCCTCCGCGGTCTTCTTCATTGACTGGAGAATCATTGCCGAGATTTCCGGCGGCGATGATTCCTTCCCGCCCGCCATGATCCGCACTTCACCGGCGCTGTTTTCGGTGACCTTGTAGGGAACCAGCTTCTCCTCAGAAGTGACCTCAGAGTGCCGACGCCCCATGAACCGCTTGATCGAGTAAACCGTGTTTTCCGGATTGGTGATCGCCTGTCGTTTGGCGATCTGACCCACCAGCCGCTCGCCATCCTTGGTGAATGCCACCACGGACGGTGTCGTGCGCCCTCCTTCGGCATTGGGGATCACTGTGGGGGTGCCGCCCTCCATGACCGCCACGCACGAGTTGGTCGTTCCCAGATCGATGCCGATGACTTTACCCATTGCTTTGAAACCTCCCTGCTCCAACCCTTGATTCCGATGACATTTCAGTCGCGAAGTGCCCCACCCGAAGGGTGGGAAACACGTTAGTCCTGCTAAGCCGCGAATCTCCAGTGCCGTCCATCAGCGGCTCTTCCCTTGTACAAGTATAGTTCGAACACCATCACACTCGTCGTTTCGAAGAATCCCACCCTTCGGGTGGGGCACCAAGCCCCTCACGCTCCTGATTCTTCCCCGCCTGTGGATCTTGCGGATGAATCAGATTCCCCCTGCGACACAACCACACGCGCATACCGCAGTATTTTATTCCCCAGCCGGTAACCCGGCGAGACTTCCTGCATCACAATCCCCTCGTCGAATTCATCAGATGGCATGCGAACCATCGCATCGTGCTGGCTGGGATCGAAGGGACACCCCACTGTTTCCATCCGTTCGAGGCCGCGTTTGTTGAGCGCGGTCCACAACTGCTCGCGGATGAGCGCCATCCCCTTCGTGAAATCGGCGACCGACTCGCCTTTGTGATCGATATCCAAGGCGCGGCCAAAGTTGTCGAGGACATCGGTCAACTCGGCGATCAGATCACGCTCGGCATTGCGCACCAGTTCGCCGAAATCACGCGCCGAGCGTCTGCGAAAATTGTCGAACTCCGCCGCCAGACGCATGTACTTGTCATGCCAGTCCTCCGCGGGGACAGCCTCCCCCCCACGCTCGTCCTGCGAGATCACAGGTTCGGCGGGAATAAGATCCTCCCCTTCCGACGGGGCACCATTGTTCTTCACATTCACCGGGATATCGTCCTCGCGTTCGTTCACGCTTCCATCTGCTCCGACAACAACTTTGCTGTGTAGTCGATGATCGCCAGAAGTTTGGCGTATTCCATCCGCGTCGGTCCCAGAATGCCAATCGTCCCCTCGACCTGACCGACTTTGTAAGTTGATGATACGATTGAGCATCCTTCCGCACCTTCAAGCTTCACTTCACGCCCGATGGTGACGATAATCCCTTCTCCCATTCCACGGTTGCGCAGGAGGTTGACAATCGGAGTACGTTTTTCGATCACGCGCAGAACACCACTCAACGCCTGATGGTCTGCGAACTCCGGCTGGGTAAAGAGGTTCGACGTCCCATCGACATGGAGGGATTCACCCGACCCACGATCGATGAGATCTTCCGCCGCCTCCACAAAGACTCTTACGAGGCGCGGGTCGGCACGATTGTCGTCCTTCAGCATGGCCGGAGCAGTCGTTCTCAAGGTACCCACACTCTGGCCAACGAGCCGTTCATTGAGCGCCCGCTGCGTTGCTTCAATCGACTTCTCATCGATGTCCGCCGCCACTTCCAGAAGGACGGTCCGGGCCAGTCCGGTCTGAATACCCATCACGACCAGCAGTCGCCGTTCCGCCACCGGAACCAACTCAATCCGTGAGATGATCCCGTTATCGAAATTCGGGGCCAGTGTCACCCCAATCTGCGACGTCACAGAGGCCAGGATGTGCGCAGTCTGTGCCAGAATATCGTCTACCGCACGTTTGTGTTCCGACGCCAGTTCCTCGCGCAATCGTTTGGCCAGATCGTCCGGCACGGTCTGGGGCTCGATCAGATTGTCCACGTAAGTGCGATAGCCCTCATCGGTCGGAATCCGGCCTGCGGATGTGTGCGGCTGGCGGATCAAGCCCATCTCCTCGAGATCCTGCATGGTGTTACGAATCGTCGCGGGCGACAGACCGATGTTGAAGCGATTTGCGAGGACTCGCGAACCAACGGGTTCGGCAGTCGACACATAATGGTCGATCAGGACGCGCAGTATCTGGCATTCACGGTCGTTTAGCTGATCAAACCCCATCGTTACACCACCAAGAATCCCATACAGTCCAGGCACTTCAGCCCGTAATTAGCACTCTCGGTCGGAGAGTGCTAATCCTTCTACGGGAATCTAACACTTCGGTTTGCTGAACGCGCCATATTTTCAGCAAGAGCGTAAGCGGGTTATGTCAAATCGCTATAATTCAACACCTTACAGCGCCGCAGCGATGACGCCCTGGCTGGCAGCGCGACTCTGGGTGGCATCTGACTCAGCACTTGGCAACACGATCCCAGCATCGGGACGGGTGGATCTGCACACCACCAACACGGTCAGGTCATCGGTCACCGAAGTGCCGACCGCAAAGCGGTCGATGTCGGCAATGATCGAATCAACAAGTTCCGTGGCACCGGACCGCGGGTGGCCAAGCATGGCGGCTTCGAGACGACCGAGCCCATAGCTCTCGCCTGTCCCGCAGCGGGCTTCCGAGGCCCCATCGGTGAAAAGCAGTAGTCGATCCCCATCCTCGAGTGCCACGGTGAGGGACTGCGGGCATCCGTCGACACTTCCATCGGACTGTCCCAAGACACCGATCGGGCGGCCCTTCGGGTTTAGACGTGACACTGTACCGGCCACAGATTTGAGCAGCAGGGCTGGTGTGTGTCCCGCAGACGCGATCTCGAGGCAGTGACCGCGAACATCCAGCGACACGCAACACGCAGTAACGAAAGGCCCCATTGGATGGTGCGCGGTCAGGAACTGATGCAGCGCCTGGAGGAGATCTGCTGGTGATGGATTCGACAGGGCAAGCAGACGTGTCGCGGTCCGGAAAGATGTCATCAGCAGCGCCGCAGGGAATCCCTTGCCGGCAACATCGGCCACGATGATCAGCCAGCGGTCCGGACCGACAGTAAACATATCGTAGTAGTCGCCGCCAACCTGCCGCGCCATGCGGCATGTTGCACCGAATTCGTACCCTGGGACTTTGGGAAGCTCGCGTGGCAGCAGAGCCCGCTGCAACTGCTGCGACGCCTCCATTTCGCGTCGGGCGACATCGCGCTCCGCCATTTCGCGATGCGTTTGGGCAACCGTTTCGGTAGCCTCGTTGAATGCGGCTACGACTTCACGGATTTCATCGGGTCCGGCTGTGGGGGGGGCCACTTCGATGCCGCGTGATCCCGCGACGCGCAGGGATGCCAGCATCTTCTGGATCGGGCGCGTCATCCAATTTGATCCCAAGAAGATCAGCAGTGCGCCCGCGAGAACAATAGCGAGGGACCAGCGAGTGATCCGCCCTCGTTCAGATTGAATCTGCCCCGCCAACTGCGACTCAGGGACTGCCCAGACGACCATTCCGACGCGCCGGCCATCGAGGCTGATGGACTGGCAGAAGTGATAGACTGGCTTTTCGTTCTCGTTTGCCAGCCAGCGCCCTTCCTGTCCCACCGGCACACCCTTGGGCGGTGCATAGAGCTCGTGAACTGATTCCGGCGATTCCGAGTGTGCCCTGATTCGCAGCTCACTGATCGTGCGACCGGATGGCGACCCGGAGAGGATGACCAGATAGGCGAGTCCGGGATAGGCCGATTTCAGGCCAACTGCCAGCTGATCGAACTCCGCGTCCGACCGGTCGTTAAGAAAATGCTGGCCCGTGGCCGCAGCGGCTGTTCGTCCAAACTGGGACCACTGGTCGAAGAACTGATTGGTCACGCTGGTGGTCGTCTGTCTTTCGATCAGCCACGCCCCAATGATGACGGATGCCGCGAGCGCGATCGTCCCGGTCCAGGCAATGCGCCGTCGCAAACCCGACTTGGGCAGCGCCTGCGCGGCGGGGCGAAAACGCTTGATCAGAGTGAGTATGTTCTCATCGCCGACACGGCGGTAATCGACCTGATCGGATACCTTGCGCATCAGGTACTGGCCAAGCCCCCCACGGCGGCCGGTGTCCGCCAGTTGCCTGGCATCGGGCGCTGGATCGGTATCGAACGAGTAGGCGCGCCCACTGTCGGTGATGGTGACACTCACCCATTGGCGCGTGCTCCGCACTCGCACGTGCAGGCGGCCCGGTCCATACATATAACCATGACGTATGGTGTTGGTGACCGCCTCCTCCACCGCCAGCATCAGACCAGCGATCGCCTTCTTCTCCAGCGGAGTCTCCAGCAGCGCCGCCTGGACGAAGGCGCGGACATGGTCAATCGGATTCTGCTGCGCCTCGAAGGCGGCGAAATGCTCTATGACAGGACGGGAGAAGCCCATGGCGTTTGGATAGATCAACTTCGATTATGGGGAAAGCTCTTCGCTGGTCAGCTCTTGTTTGCGGCGTCGCGCGATCTGTTCAAGATT
>JAGVEK010000102.1 GCA_020058315.1 Candidatus Zixiibacteriota bacterium | reverse complement strand
CGGCAGGTCTTGACCGGGGAGCGGCCCTCGCTGGTCCTGACATCTGTCCGTCCGCGGCGCCGGTACCGGAAGTACGTTTTCGCGTCGTCGGCTGTCTTCGTAGTGGCGCTGGTCATCTTCGTCTTGAAGCCATTCAAGCTGGAGTTTGTGCCCGAACAGAAAGCAGCCGCCAACGAGAACTCCCTGGCGGTAATGTACTTTAGCAACCTCGTGGATGCCGAGGACCGGGACAAGACCGCGCAGATGATCACAAGCCTGCTGATCACCGGCCTATCCGAATCGCAGTACTTGCAGGTGGTCAGCCGTCAGCGGCTCCACGACATCCTCCGGCAGTTGGGCAAGGAGGGAGTCGCCTCCATCGACCAGAACACGGCCTCCGTGGTGGCCGCCAAGGCGGGTGTGAAATGGATGATCACCGGCGACATTCTGCAAACGCAGCCCCGCATTGTTCTGGCCGCCGAAGTGTCCGATGTGCAATCCGGGCGGATTGTCACGACCCAACGCATCACCGGGGGACCGGCTGAGGATCTGTTTGCGGTGACCGACAAGCTGAGCGCGGCGATCCGCAATCATCTGTCTCTGTCTGCGCCGGCAAAGGCCGAACCATCGCGTCCGGTCGCCGAGGTAACGACGCACTCGCCGGAGGCATATCGCTTCTACCTCGAAGGCCTGGATCTCGAGGAGAAGATGTATGACGACGAGGCGATGGTGCGTTATCGGAAAGCGATTGCGCTCGACTCCGCCTTCGCCATGGCTTACCTCCATCTCGTCACCAGCAGCATCCACAGCGGCAGTGTTGCCCCGGCGATCAGGAACCAATGGATCGCCAAGGGGGCTGCGCTGGCGGATCGCGCCACCTGGAAGGAGCAACGCTATCTGCAGGCGATGGCCGAGGCTGCGCGGGGTGATCGTACGGCCGCAGTTACAGAGTTCGGGCAGGTCCTCAAGCGCTACCCGCAAGAGAAGGAGGCGTGGAAGCTGCTCGGCGGCATCTACCTCCGGGTATTCTATCTGCCGGAGGAGGCGCTCAGTGCGTTCAGGCAAGTTGTTGCCATCGACTCACTGGACAAGACCGCGTACAACTCGCTCGCCTATTGCTATGAAGCGCTCGGGGAGTTCGACAAATCGATCGAGGCCATCAACAGGTACATCGCACTGGCGCCGGATGAAGCCAACCCTTACGACACTCGCGGTGATCTCTATTGCCTCCACGGCAGGATCGACGATGCCATCGCCTCATACAAGAAGGCTCTCGAGCTGAAGCCCGATTTCTACTCCAACTTCAAGCTGGGGTTGCTATACATTTACAGGCGGGACTATGTGCATGCTGACAGCGTGTCGAAGGCGATGGCCGCCAGTTCGAGCCAGTGGCTTCGGTCGTTCGGGCGGTCTGGTCTGGCCCTCTCGCTGATCTACCGGGGGCGGTTCCGGGACGGCTTGGTGATGTTCGATCAGGGGATCGCCGCCGATCGGCTCGAACAGTATGAGGGAGAGGCGTACATGGTCAAGCTCGTTGGGAAAGTGGATTGCTACAGAGGCATGGGCCAGGTCGATTCAGCGCTGGTTGAGCTGAACCGGTTTCAAACACTGAGCCGCCGTCTCAATCCCAACGACATCGACAATGGGCGAAGTTGGCAAGTCGAGCTGTTGGTGGAGAAGGGTGAGTTGGTGCAAGCCATTGAGGTTGCCGCCGCTCTCCAGACCACCATCGAAAAGGCAGACACGAGTCAGCGGTATGTTTATCAATGCGCGCAGGGCTGCATCGCCTTCGCCCGTGGGGATTATCAGACGGCGGTTCACCAGTTGGAAAGCGCCGTTGCGGCTAGCCGTGGGCTCGAATGGGGTGCAGAGGCTAGTCGGCTCTTCGGGATGCGCTACATGCTCGGACGTGCCTATTTGACATCCGGGATGCTTGACCGGGCCGTCGCAGAGTTCGAGAAGGCGATAACGCGCCTTGATTGGGCGCAAGCTGTGAATCCGCTCGAAAGCGTGAAATGCCATTACTATCTGGGTCAGGCCTACGAGCAGTCCGGCTGGAAGGTCAAGGCCATCGAGCAGTACCAGACATTCCTCGACATCTGGAAGGACGCCGACCGCGAATTGCCGGAGATCGTTGACGCCCGCGCGCGGCTGGCGAAATTGACGTCCTGACGAGAATAGGTCGCATGATCGGCCAGACGGTCGCCCATTACCAGCTCACCGCCAAGCTGGGCGAAGGCGGGATGGGGAAGGTGTGTCTCGACTCCATCACGAAGTCAGATCTTCACGCGGGGCTGAAGACTTCCCTAAGACCGAAGAACGGGTGGCTGGCCCGGGGTGTATACTCGATCTTGGGCGGGAGCTGCGGTTAGTCGCTGGTTGCTGTCCAAGGGTTTGGGCTTCAACTCAGCCACTTGAGGTTCTTGTCGACCGTTATGGCAAAGCCATCGTTCGATTGGGAGCTATTGTTCGATTCGCGCAAGTCATTGCTCCGCAATAACTACCGCGGTATCGCCTGGGGTCTTCTTCTCGCGTCGGCATCCTCTGAGCAAGATATCAATCAGGAAGAAAAGAAAGTGAACCCGTGCTGGTGCCGACGTATACAATGTGAGGTGCAAAGAGTATCCGCCGGATTCCGGAGAGTCCTCCTGATTGCGGTGTGATCGATTTCGCGGAGGGTCCGATGCTCGATACGGTACTGTCAGACGCGGAGTGCGGCCTTGATCGGGTAGAGGCCACACCGAAGCTCAAAGAGTTGATCGTTTACATACTCGACCTTTGCCGCCATAAGCCAATCGCGGGCGAGGCGGCGCTGGGCAAGATCCTCTATTTCTCCGATTTTATCCACTACGCCACGACGGGCCGGTCGATCACCGGTGTGCGTTACATCAAAGAGAAGCAAGGCCCTGTGCCGGTCCCAGACGCGCTGCTCGCTGCCCGCAATGAACTGATCGAAGAAGACCGCGTGCGCGTGCGGGAGGATTCGTACTTCGATTCGTCCCAGCGCGTCCCGATCGCGATTGACCGTGTGGACAGATCGCTTTTCGAGAAACCGGAACTCGGCGTTGTCGATCTTGTCCTGAATCATTGCTGCAAGTACGCGACCACCGAGATCGCAGGGATCACCAATTCTGATTTGGGCTGGCGAATGGCCGACCACGGCGGCGATGTCCCATACCACACCGTCTGGATCAGACGGCGGAATTTGATGACAGCCGATGCCCTTGAGAGGGCAGGAGCACGTGCCCGTCTGGCCCGAAAGGGGCTGCGTCCCGCATTGATGTCCTGGGGCCGCGTTGCCAGCTCGCACCCGTTCGAGAGCAACCAGCAGCGTCTCGAGAAAGAGCATCCGCGCGTTGCCGATGTGCTGACCGACATCGTCTACGTTCTCTCAAGAGAGCCACGGCAGTTCAATGTCGTGGACGCCAGCTCCGGTCTCTGGGCGTTGCGAACCGACGAAGGGCCGTGGGAAAGAACCCCGGCGCTGGACATCGTCTACCAGATCGACGAAGAGATGGGGACGGTGCTGCTCTTGTCAGCGGAAGCCGCGCCGTTGTAAACGCGGCGGCGATCTAAAGAGTTGCGGAGTCTCCCCTCGATTCCGTCAAACAGGGTCATCGAGTCCATTTCAATACCTATATCACACATGCCGAAGCGCGATGTCACAGGTCTTCTGGACCCGTGTGCCTGTACCATGCGTTTTGTTCAGGTTCGCGCGCGCCCGTGCGTTTCGGTGAGTCCCTTGAGACGGGTCCCAATCTCATCGCGCAGGTCGGGCTGCTCAAATCGCCATTCCCAGTTCCCTTCGATCGTTCCCGGCAGGTTCATGCGTGCCTCTGATCCCAATCCCATCAGATCCTGAAGCGGCAAGATCGCAAGGTCGGAACGTGTTCTCATGGCCAGATCAATCATGTCCCAGTGGATCTCGTGGCCGTCAGTGCCGAGATACTCAAGGGCACGCGTTCTCTCTTGGGCAGCCGCGGCCTTGGACTGGGTGGAATCCCCGCTTGTGGCATGGAACCACCCTGCCGTCGTATCGTTGTCGTGGGTGCCCGTGTAGACCACGCAGCGCCTCGGATAGGCAAGCGGGAGCCCGTCTGCGTCGTCCAAATCACCTCCGAATGCAAACTGCAGGACGCGAACCCCCGGCAGATTGAACTCATCGCGGAGTGCGGCGACTTCGGGTGTTACCAGACCGAGATCTTCAGCGATGAACGGGAGTTTTCCCAGACCGGCCAGAACCGTCCGAAAGAAGTCGGCGCCTGGGCCTTTGATCCAATGGCCGGAGGCTGCGGTGCGTGATTGCGGCGGGATTGCCCAACAATGGTGGAAGCCGATGAAGTGGTCCAAACGAGCTGAATCG
>JAGVEK010000063.1 GCA_020058315.1 Candidatus Zixiibacteriota bacterium | reverse complement strand
GCAGCTCCTCGGCCCGGACGCGCGATACCGAGGAGTACCACACGTATCGCCGCACCGAAGGCCGCCTGGTTCTGGCGGAATTTGCGTTCACCGCGGCGAGCAACCCCGACGGCACGTTCCGCTACGGGCACGGCGGCACGCAATTTTCCGAATTGCAGCCCGGCACGGCGCTGCACGAGGACATGCGCGCCATCGCGGCTGATCTGGCCGGCCCGGTGGGCGGCTTGACCGAGGAGCAGTTGCACCGGGCCATCATCGCCGGCCTGCAAGCCCACGGGTACGATGTCTACCTCAATGCGGGCCAGGCCGTGGCTGTGCGCTTCCGCCCCGATGGGACGCTCAAACCTCCGCCTGGGCCGGCGCAGGAACCGCCCGTTACGGTGGCAGGCGAACCCGGGGTGGTTGTCACGGTGACCGGCGGCATCGGCCGCGGGAAGACCACCCTCGCCCGCACGATTGCGCAACAGCTGAAGGGCTTCAATCTATCGGTCGGCCTGCTGTATCGGGCGCTGGCCTTCTTGACTCTGCGGGAAGGGCTGGATCTTTCTGAGGCAGCGGTGGTCCAGGGCCTGGCGGAGCGGTTGAAGGACCTGCGTGTGGAGAACACGGAGAGCAAAGATGTACACGTATTCTACCGGGATGAGGATCTGACGCCGGCTTTGGACGTCCAGCGGCTAGCGATTGATCGCGTTGTCAGCCAGCTGAGCCCTCTGCACGCTCAGCTGACCGCCTTCTGGCAGGGCCTGCTGGCCGCGCAGACCGCCCAAGGCCGCCATGTGGTTATCGACTTGCACCCGCCTGCGCTGTCCGCCGTCAAAGGTGCGCAGGTCAATGTGGTCGTTATGACACCTCGGGAGCAATCCTTGGCCTGGCGTGCCGAGGGACTCATCGCCGAGAAGGGCTTACAAGGCGCTTTCGCGGCACTCCGACCCGAAAAAGCCGAAGCCTACCTCGAGCTGACGAGAGATGAGGTGGAACGCGAAATTCTGCAAGCCTTGCGCGAACACGAAGATGCACGCGGCGAGCGGGAGGGTGTCGCGCAAGACGTCACCGTCCAGAGCCTGGAGCGGCCCGATAGCCTGGCGATCGACGCCACCCAGGTCTTGCCCATCGTTGCGGCCCGGCAAGTGGCCGAGCGGGTTAATGCGGTGCAGGTGGTTCGGCAGCAGCGTACGGTCGCCATACGGGAGTTCATCGAGTGGCTTAAGCAGATGTCGCGCGACCAAGACCCTGGGGAGATGAACCAGCGCCTGCTGGCGGTCTTCCCGGAACTCGACTACAGCCAGAGCCCCCAGCCGGCCAAGCAAGGCCACCTGCTCCGAGTGATCATGGCGCTTAGCCAGCTTACGCAAAGCAACTACGATTATTTCGTCGACACGTTAAGTCCGGTGGCCCGTGAGCAGCTAACGCCCAAGGAGAAGCGCCAATACCTGGCCGATCTCAAGAAGTTGCATAACATCTACCAGCAAACACCGCTGGAGCAGCAGATCCAACTCTGGCTCGCAGTCATCCTTCATGATGTGGGATACACCAAACCGGTGGTGGCGTTTGATCATCCAAGACTTGGTGCTGAAATGGTGTCCCCAATTCTAGCTCATACCTTCTATGACCAAGCGGTGAGCAATGGAGTCGCTGCATTAGTGCACCGCCATGCCGATATTGGAAGTGTAGGGATTGGGGAAAAAGTCAGTCAAGTCCTAGACACGCCATTCCGATCATCGATGCTGGTGATGAATGCCATGGACACGGCCGGGTACGTTGATGTTGAAAATCGCCTCACGCCGCTTGTCTTACGGACGTTCCTCCGTTTTGACGATCCGATATATCTCCAACGCCTGCATGACGGCGGATATGTTGATTATCGCCTGACGCGTCTCGGGCGCGAGGAGTTCGACGTTGAAATGACCGTGGAAGAACTCCTGCGTCTCCAGGAGGGGATTGCGAAGGCAACACCGCCAGCGGAACTGGCCGATGTTAGGTCGGCCTGGAACAGCTGGATTGAGTTGCGTATGTTCCCACTTTTCCTTGGCGGTTTCGCAAAGTATGTCTCTCATGAAGCGCTTGCCAAGAGCCTGGTCTTGGTGGGTCAAGTAGCCCAGGTGTACCGGAGCGTACACCCGAGCGACGTGATGTTTGAGGTCGATACGGACATTGATCTCTTTAAGCTGTCAGCAGACGAACGGCAGGCACTGTTCGAATTCCTGCGGCCGTTGATTGAGTCGCTACCAGCCGTTCTCTCGCGTGAGGCCGTTGAACAGGAACTAGCGGCACATCAATGGAAGATGGTCTTTGGGTTGCCGATCGAGATGCGCGGCAACCGTTTGGTATTCAGACTCAGTGAGATCGTGAAGCGACTAGGTCCATTGCGTTATGAAGACCTCTTTGACGAAGCAGGACAAATCAAGCAGTATGCCGAAGCGTCCGGCTACAACATGGTCTACCATCGGGTGGAGCAGCTAGCGTCGCCCTTCATTACTCAGTATGGATTATACAACTCGGTGGGTCGAGGGACTGTTGCGGATACCATTGACTTACACGATATTCACCGT
>JAGVEK010000460.1 GCA_020058315.1 Candidatus Zixiibacteriota bacterium | reverse complement strand
TTCAGGGGGTTCATCCTCGAACTCTCAGCTCCACAGGCGTTACTAATGTTCCCGGTGTTGTTCACGATGTTGGGAATGCTCCTCGAACCGTTATCGAATTACTTTGATCGACACGTCATGTCGCCCGTGTTCAAGATCATCCCAGCCCCCAAAAGGAAACATGCGGATGATGAGGATGCCCTCCGAGAGCTTATCCGTGAAAGGTATTTGGGCGAAATAGGAAAACGGATCGAAAACCACTATGCTCTATGTAAAGAGTACGTCGAGACAAGGCAACTCAGTACAACATTCATGGTATTCCTGTCGAGATATGGGTTCTACCGCAACGTAGCGTTCATCTGTGTGATGTGCGCCGTTGCTGCGCCGCTAGCTGCAGAGGGCAATGCGGCAGGATGGGTCGGCACGCTTGTGTGGCTCATGCTCGCGTATGTCTTCAAGAGTCGAGCTCAAGACTTCTTCGCGCATATGGCACCGGCTGTGTATCGGGCATTCTTGATTGAAAAACTTGCCCAAGAAAAGTCCGTATCTCCCGGTCAAGGCGACAACTTGGACCCTGCGGGCACCAACATCTGATACCCTAGGTGAAGTAGACCCATACAGGATCGTCTCCTTGGCTTGGTTTCGGGCAACCACTCAGTCCCCCACATCTCCCGACGGCCCCTTCGGGGCCGAGGTCAGCCCGGAGGGCCGACACTCACATACATCAAGCTAAACGCAACTATAGTTCGGAGAACGGCAGCGCTACGATATTGGGAGCTAGCGGGAGTCTCGTGCTTCCGAGGTGCACGACGTAACCTGGACCAGACTTCTTGCCGAGATCCTCTTGGAACATGCGAATGCCGTCGGCCATTTGCGGACGGGGCGTGGCGGACAACTTGACCTCGATGGGGATTAACCGGCCATTCTCCACAACGATGAAGTCCACCTCAGATCCCGAAGCAGTCCTCCAGAAGTAGATTTCAGGGACCGTACCCCTGTGGGTGAGTGTTCGCGAGATTTCGGAGAGGACCGCAGTCTCCAGTATCACACCACCAAGCGGACCGGCCGCGGCGTGGTCTGAATCCCTGAGTCCCGCCAGATGGCAGAGTGTGCCCGTGTCGGTGAAGTAGAGCTTGGGCGTCTTCACGAGCCGTTTGCCAACGTTGGCATGGTACGGACGGAGCACCAGCACCTGAAAGGTCGCTTCGAGCACGGAAATCCACGCTTTCACCGTGTTGACGGCCACGCCGAGATCACGCGCAACGCCAGCCATGTTGAACAACTGTCCGCTGCGCGATGCGGCCAGCCGAAGGAACGCCTGAAACGTCGTCAAATCACCCACTTGGCGCAGGGTACGAACGTCGCGCTCGAGGTAGGTCTGCACATAGCTGCTATGCCACAGGGATGGATCGCGTCCTGGGTGGGCGACCAGCTCCGGGTATCCGCCGCGCAGAAATGACCTCCAAAGGTTCGCGGACGATTCCGGATGGCGGGCCTGGAGAGCGCCGATCGATTCCCAGGGAAACGGCATGGACAGCCCACGAACCGCTTCGCGACGTGACAACGGGAGCAGGCGCAACATCGCGGCCCGACCTGCCAGCGTTTCCGTGACTCGATCCATCAGCAGCAGATTCTGGGACCCGGTCAAAAGGAATTGTCCCGGGCGGGTCCGGTGTCCGTCGATCCATTCCTTGACGTATGGCAGAAGTTCCGGCGCGTGCTGAATCTCATCGAAGATGACGGGGGGGGGGTACATTTCCAGAAAGCCACGAGGGTCGGCAGCCGCTGCCGCCCGCACATCAGGAGGTTCAACGGACATGTAACGATGCGTCTTGCCGAATTGATAACGCAGCAGGGTTGTCTTGCCCGACTGACGGGGCCCGGTCAGCACCACGGCGGGGAACTGGGAGATCGCGCGTCGAAGCGCGTCCTGGAGGGTTCGCCGGTAGCGAGGGATTGTGGCCATAGCGTCGCATGCAATTATGCATTCAGAATGCAAATCTGCAAGCAGAAATTCGGGCAGCGATCAGCCCGGAGGGGACTCTCGCACCTGGTCCACGCGATCTGCGGGTATCACACAGCGCCCGGAGTGGGTTCGTGCAATTGCGCATCTCCAGTACGGTATAGCCGGGAGCCGAAGGGATTCGTTAGCGCTGGTACAGCCGGTCGAGGAGACTCTTGATGTCGTTCATTTTGAAGGGCTTGGTGAGAAAGCCATCGGCACGGGCGGTGGCGTTCTTGTCTTCGATACTCTGTAACGAGTAGCCGCTGATTAGGACCACCGGCAGATTGGGATCCTTGTCCTTGATCGCGGACAGAAGTTCGGTACCATTCATCTTCGGCATGCGCAGGTCGGTGATTACGAGGCCAATGGACTCCTCGCTGAGCTTGCGGAGAGCATCCTCGCCGTCGGTGGCCCGAACACTTTGAACAGCAAACACTTCCAGCATATCCGCAAGAAGGCTGGACATGTTGGGGTTGTCTTCAACAACCAGAATCTTGCGTTCTTTCGACGATGTCATAGCCTGGCCACCCTTGTGAATCCGCGCTCACGCACGGCATTTTCGCACCCCTCCATTATTCGTTGTCGTCTGTTGTCCTAAAAAGCTAAAGCAGCGAGGGCAGAATCAGTTGGCGGGGCACTGTCCACGGAGGAGCTCTGGGGGGGGGAATTGGACGCCCGCTCGCCGATCGGACATCGGCGGGCTCAGCGCTTCCGGGGGATCGCCCAGGCGTTGTCTTTTTTCTCGAATCCGATGTGCGGATAATAGGAGTGTGCTGTTTCGGCCGAAAGCAGGAGAAGCGTGGATTCATCGCCAATCGCCATTTCCACAAGCCGGATCAGTTCCTGCCCGATGCCCTGTCGCTGGTAGTCTGCGTCGACTGCCAGATCGGACAGATAGCAGCGGTCAGATGAGGCCCGCGCGACGATACAGGGTCGCGACTTGTTCTGGGGTCGACATTTGTTTCAGTCCGGAAACTCAGAGACATGACATGCTCCGATCGAGGTCGCCCGATGCCTCCTGCGAAGCGCTGAAGGCGGAATCAGCAGGAATCGCTTGAATCGGGGAATCGCTACCGCCGCGAACGCCGTCTGGTGGGGCCATCGGGCGGCCGACGGGCAGCTATTGCGGGTTGGGTTTCGTACCGTTTGAGGGCGGCTGGCCGCAGAACGAGAAGGAACCTGGCATCGAGGCCATTCCGTGCGCACAGACCACAATACAGACGCCCGCGCTTGCTGCGGTGGAAGAGGGTCCGGCAGTGCGGACAAATGTAGACAAAGCGAGAGCGGGGATGCAGGCCGGGATATTCCTTGCAGTGAATGGTCGCACCCACCCGCGTGGCCTCACGCCGGAAGCTCTCATCGTGACTGCGGCAGCGTAAGTGGATCATTTCATGTTTCAGCGTGTCGTCCACGTCCTCCGGGAAGTGGGCGTGATACACGCGTGACAGGGAGATAATTCGCTTGCGTGTGTCGCACGTGCCGGCGATCCGCATTCTCGATGACCAGCGGACATCTGCAATGGGCAGCAATCCCTCGAAGTAGCGGTGGTTGAAATAGAGGAACCGCCTGGCCAATTCCTGCTCGTCGGGCAAGCGCGAAGTCAGAACTGAGAACAAATCGAGTTGCATCGTGTAGCGAGTCAGGGTCGAGATCGGTCGGATCTGAGTCTAATCATTGAAAGCACAGGACGAACAACTGCCCTGGCCGCAGCCCGGTTCCGAGCTCGGCGCGGCCTTGCCCACCGCGAAGGGCGCCAGTTGCCGTTTGAGGGATGTCCCTCCGCATGACGGGCACGCGAGAGACTTCTCGGCGGCTGGAGAGAAGATCAACTCGTCGAACATTTTGCCGCAGCCTTCACACCGGTAAGAATAGATGGGCACTGGATTCTCCGTTTCGGTTGCTTGCTTGGGTATTGATCAGTAGAATCGGTCTGTCCTCTGCTGTCGCCTGGCAGGCGAAGACCCCGATTATGTAAACCGGGGGCGCCTCGGTGGCAATGACGTAAATCGGGAAGCGTACGTTTGAGTGCGCAGAAGAGATTGTCAGTCGTTGCGAGGTGCGGAACTCAAAGCGCGGCTAACTCGAATCCGGCGAATACGTTGGCCGTCCATCTCCTCAATTGTGAGATTGAGTCCCAATTCACTGATTGTCCGGCCGACCTCCGGAACGCCGCCGACCTTGTCATAGATCAGACCGCCGATCGTCTCGAATTTCTGCTCCGGCAGGTCCAATTCAAGCATGTCGGCGATTTCCCGCAGAGGGACCACACCATCGACGCGGATGGCGCCATCTTCCAGCTGCTCGATCTGGCGCCGTCCCCGGTCATGCTCATCTTCGATTTCGCCGACAATCTCCTCCAAGATGTCTTCCAGTGTGATCAGGCCCGCAGTTCCCCCAAACTCGTCAGCCACGATCGCGATGTGAGCGCGGCGCCGTTTGAACTCCTCCAGCAAGGCGTCGACCTTCTTAGTTTCGGGTACTACGAAGGCCCGTCGTGCCAGGCTGGCAAGATTGACAGCCACCTCGTGTGGTGCACAGAACAAGTCTTTCACGTACAGAATACCCACGATTGAGTCGAGGTCGCCATCGAAGATCGGGAGTCGGGAATGGCCCCATTCGGTGGTCAGCCGCCGGACATCATCCACCGAAGCCTTGACATCAAGCGCAATGATATTGATCCGTGGCACCATGAGTTCGCGGACCTCGGTATTCTCCAGGCCGATCACGCCCTGAATCATCTCTCGTTCATCAGCCTCGATCACAGGTTCATGCATGCCCGCGGATTCGGCCAGCGAATCTAAAGCCCGCTCCACGATTTCCTCGCGCTCTTCGGCGGAACGGGCCGTGATCGGGTGACGGCGTGTCATAATCCGAGCGAGTCCGACAAAGGGCTTCAACGCCAGCCAGACGAATGCCAGACTTGCGGCGCTGAAAGGGGCGGGAGAGTCTGATCCGCTGGCACCGGCAGACTTTGGCAGGACTTCAGCGGTCAGAAGATGCAGAACCCAAACCACCAGCAGGGAGATGATAAGCGCCGGCGGCCACGTCATCCCGAGTTGGGCTGACCAGCGTGGCACCCCCCACACAACCACGGTGGTCTCCAGCATCAGCGCCATTGACTTGAGCAGATCTGCGGCGAGCAGGATATGCTGCGGCGTCCTTGCGAAGGCATCAATGAGAAGTCCACGAGGTCCGCCGGTCTCTTCCTGCGTGTCCGCATTTTCACCGATCAAGGCAAATAAGCGGACTGCTACCACGGCCACGATGTACGTCGCCATCATGACCGCGGCCAGGGCAAGTCCTGCAATCGTCAATTCGAGAAGCATCGTTAGCTCAAATCATTCTGATCTGGACTCCAGAAGACCCGCAGCCCGCAGGTACCGATTCTCTGCGGCTGTCATCTGTCTCCGCCCCGCGGGTTCGTGGTGATCATATCCAACCAGATGCAGGCAGCCATGAACCGCCAGTCGCGAGAGTTCCGCAGTGATCGTTCCTCCATACCGGCGACTCCAGCGCCGGGAATGATCGTAATTGCAGTACACCTCACCGATCAACCCCGACTCCACTGGGACAGGGAAAGAACTGTCGAGCGGGAAGGCAAGAACATCAGTGGACCGGTCTCTGTTGCGATAGGTGCGGTTGAGCCGGCGCATATACGAATCACCGACAACCACCACTCGCACGCAGCCTCGGCACGCCTCTCCGGCACCGAGGGGTGCGACCGCCCGTCTGATGGCCTGGCGGGGAACCCGTCCTCGGCGGACATTGCTCTCGACAGTCACGACCCACCAAGGCGCCCGGCAGGAGGGCGGGATCGGACCGGAGTCGGACACATCGTCAGAAGACATCATCTTTCCACGCGGGCATTATGGCCTGATCCCATCAGGGCAATGACCGATTCACCCTTGATGTGCGCGGACGCGGTCGATTCTCCACGGCCCCCGGCTGGCCCAAGATCGCATGCGCAGATTGGTCCGGGCCCGGCTCGTCGCCGCGAACCGCCGAGGGGTAGTCAATCCGTGAATGGAACACGCCCAAGAGGATCTGAAGGAAGCTGTCTTCTATCCGGGTCAAATCCCTTAGTGTCAGGTCGCATTCCTCCAGTTGCCCGGCGGAGAACTTTGTTTCGACGACTTTCCTGATGGCATTCTGGAGACGGCCCGGCTTGGGATCGTCCAGCGTGCGGCTGACAGCCTCCACGGAATCTGCCAGCATCACAATTGCTGTCTCGCGCGTCTGCGGCCGGGGACCCGGATATCGGAAGTTCTCCTCACGGACAGGTTCATTGAGAATCTGCTGCTGCGCCTTGTGGTAGAAGAACGACATGGTGGTCGTCCCGTGATGTTGTTCAATGAAATCGATCACGGCGTCGGGCAGATCGAATTCCAGGCCCAGTTCACGCCCCCGCTTGACATGAGACTCGAGGATCAGGGCGCTCATCGATGGGGGAAGCTTCTCATGCTTGCTGCGCAAATGCTGCTGATTCTCGACGAAATATTCGGGTTTGTCCAGCTTGCCGATGTCGTGGAAGTATGCCCCCACGCGCGCCAGCAGAGAATTGGCGCCGATGGCTTCGGCGGCGGCCTCCGACAGGTTGCCGATGACCATCGAATGATGGTAGGTCCCTGGAGCTTCCAGAGCCAGGCGGCGGAGAAGGGGATGATTGAGATTGGATAGCTCGAGCAGCGTCAGACTGGTGGTGAATCCCAGGAGTGATTCGAACACCGGGAGAACTCCGACAGCAATAAACGCCCCGATGACGGTGTTCAGCATTCCGTAGCCTGTCGCCGCCAGGATCATCGGGATACTGGAAAAGCGCAGAGATTCAACCACGCATATCCCGGCGAAATACGCCAGCGCTCCATAGAGTGCGGGACGGTAGAAATCATAGCGGCGCCGGATCGAGCGCGCGCTGTACGCCGCGACAATGCCGCCGGCAAGCGCAACGGAAAACACTGCGAAGTTGAACCCGGTTACGACGCCGACCAGAAGCGACAGGAAGACTGTCGAAACCAGGCCTGTTCCCAGGTCGAGCAGGACGGTCACGAGAATAGCCGCCAGGGGAATGGGGATCAAGTAGAGCGCCGGGCCGCCCGCGGCATAGGCGAATCGCGAGGCGATCAACACACCGCACCAGACAATGGCCAAGAGCAGGATCGCCGACGTATTCGTCAGAAAGCGCTGACGGAATCGCAGAAAATGCGCGGCGACTCCCAGGATGCAGAAGAGTGCGTACATGACCCGGCCGCCAATCGGTGCAAAGATTCCCAGCAGGTTCCCTGGCCCGCGCTGTTCGATACGGGTTCTCGCCAGCGCCACGAGACGCTCGGTGTGGACCGGGGTCACACGCTCATTCTTGGCAATGATTCGTTCGCCTCGGAAGATGCGGACCTTGTGTGGCCGGATCTGCGTCAGCGCTTCCTGGCGGCGGTGGTCGGTAGTCTCTGGATCAAACTCGAGGTTCGCCTCCAAGAACGCCCCGACAAACTTCACAAACGCCTCCTGCTCGGAGGAATCGACACCGGGAATTTCGGCGATTTCCCGCCGCAATCGCTCAGTGGCAGCGCGCAGGTCCAGGACCTGGTCTCGCTTGAGGGGGATCTCCCCGGAGGGCCGGGTGACGACCACGAAAGGATTCTCGGGACCGGGCAGGTAGCGGTTGTCGGGGAAAATGCCGGCACTATACAACCGGTTCACGATGTCGGCTGTGGCATAGCGCAGAGCGAGCCATCCGCCGGCAGTGCGCGGGGGCGGCAGGACGGAGACATCGAGCCATGGGAAGTCTGCCGCCAGCCGCTCAGACCGCAGCCGTGGACTGATCGGGGTTGCTGCAAGCCGTTCGGAGCGGTCGAAAAAGCTCATCAGTGTCCGTTGCACGGAATCGGCGATCGGGCGATTGTACGTGAGCACGGGGGGAGTTTCGGCGATGACCTTGGTGCTCTCGGCTTCAAGCTCCGCGCCCGATTTCAGCACGGGAAAGTCAAATGGAGCGACCACGTTTTCCGTGGCGATGTCGCCGACATGCGGGAAATCCGGAGGCACGAAGAGCTCGGGCAGCGGAAACGCGAGCACGGAAACAGCCACGACCACGAGAGCGATCGTAATGTGAAGTGCGCCCCGCCAGCGGGAGAATCCGGGCGCTTCCGACCACTCGGCAAATCGTTCCCGGTACCGGGCCGCGAGGGCCCGCTTCATTCTGAGCAGTACGGCAAACATGTCAGGGATTCCCGGGCGTGGTTCTCAGACG
>JAGVEK010000348.1 GCA_020058315.1 Candidatus Zixiibacteriota bacterium | reverse complement strand
GCTCTTCCGATCTGGAGATATCGGAAGCCCGTCTGTGGCATACCCTCCGCCACGGCGGGCAACGGCGGCAGAGCGAGACCGCGCAGATCACCGCTTTTTGGCAGGAACGTTTTGGCGAGGGGTTTGCCGAGTCGATTGCGCGGCGTTTTCCATCCGATCCATCCGCCATCACGGTGCATTTCCCCAGCACCGCGGCGCAGACACGCGCGATGCTGACAGCGCTGGTGCTCGACGATTGGGCGGGCGGTATCCCGACGCGGGATATCGAGCAGCGATTCAATCTGCCAATCGGGCGTCTCGAACCGGTTGCCGATATGATCGCGTGGCTTTTTGAGACGGCGGCCGCACTCGCCGAGATGGCGGGGCCGGCGCAGCGTTTCACCGCCGACTGTCATCGCGCCGGATTCGAGATCGGCCACGGGATCCCTGCTTCACGGAGTGAACTGGTGGAGGCGCTCGGCAGCCTGGTCCCCCGGCAAACACTGCTCGATCTGATCGAACGCGGATGGGATGATCCGGAAACGTTGAGTCTGCGTCGCCGCGCCGATCTGGCCGGCCTCGCGCCGCCGGGAATTATCGAGGAAATGCTGCGCCGGTGCCGTGAGTATATGGCGTCTGTCGCGGCGAGCCAGACCGGCGATCAGAACAGATGTGAAACTCATCCCCGCGCAGGGGATACCAAAACAGCGAGCGAAGTTCAGCCCGCCTGCGGCGGGCCTGAAAACTATGGGATCAATCATCCCGCCCGCCACCCGCCCCGGCGGGAACAGGGCAAAACAAAATCCACCCGCCTGCGGCGGGATCAGAAGGAGGATGTCATGTCACCGATCCTGCACTTGAACGGCTCGCCATCCCACGCCCGTATGTCGATCGAACTGGCGGGACGGCCTTTGACGTTACGTCTGAAAAGTTTCAAGTACCTCTTCGCGCTGGCGACGGCACGGATTCTCACACGCGACGGCTGGATTGCCAAATCGGAGATCGAGAGCGGCGAAAACCAGATCAAGTACCTCTATCAACTGCGGCGTGAACTCGCACAGGCGGGATCTGCCGCGGCCCGCCACGGCGGGGCAAGCCTGATCGAAAACGATGGCAACGGGCATTACCGTCTGACATTACCGGCGCAGGCGATCCGTTTCGATCTGAGCCGTTTGCTCGAACATCCCGACTGGGACATTCGTTCACGCGCCGAACGTCTGGCCGCAGCAGGATTCGCCGCGGTTGCGGCGTGAGGGACGGAGCGAATACAACAGGTGCGACCGTAGGGGCGGCCCTACGTGGCCGCCCGCGCCGACGACGTTTCCACGGCTGGGCGCCGTGGGCTACAATCTTGCGCCCCTCCGGGGTTTCTTGTTCATCTGGTCGCAAAGAGAATGGGGCGTGTGTTCTCGCACACGCCCCATGATGAATCGGAGATGATGCCGATGGCGATTAGAGGCCGCCGGTGTCGAGGTAGACGATGTCGCCGAGCTGGAGGTCTTTGATACCCGGTTCGATTTTGGCGCGGTCGCCGACCACGACGATCAGGAGCGCGTCGGGATGCAGATGGTCCCTGGCGGCCTTGGTAGCCGCAGCGCCATCAATCGCATTCACGCGGCTCATGTAGGTGCTCCAGTCATCGGCCGGGAGGTCATACTGGTACATCTCGGCAAGCTGTCCAGCAATACCGCCCAGAGTTTCGAATCCCTGGGGGAATCCTTTGACCATGTTGTTCTTGCTGTCGGTGAGTTCGGCATCACTCAGGGGACGGGTGGCGCAGATGTCACGGATTTCCTTGACCATCTCCACGATTGTCTCCTTGGTGACCTGCGTCTGCACCGGGGCGTAGCAGGCGAACGGACCAACACCGCGCAACGCGCGGAAGAACGAGCCGGCACCGTAGGTGTAGCCTTTGTCTTCGCGCAGGTTCATGTTGACGCGGCTGGTAAACTGGCCGCCGAGGGCGTTGTTCATCACGTCGCAGGACATGTAATCGGGCGCGTTGCGCGTGATACCGAGATTGCCAACCATAACGACACTCTGCGCGGCGCCCGGTTTGTCGATGATGCAGACCTTGGTTTTGGCCAATGTCGCCGGTGTTGGCACTTCATGCTGCGCCACCGTTCCCGGCTGCCAGGTCTTGAAGGCGTTCTCGAGCTTTGTCTTGGCCTCGTCGAGGGTGATGTCGCCCACGATCACGATCGCGGCGTTGTTGGGATAGTAATTCGCCTTGTAGTAACTAACCAGATCGTCGCGCTTGATCGCCTTGATCGAGCTCTCGGTTCCAGTGCCGGTATAAGGCTGGCCGTACGGGTGGTCCGCCCCGAAGAGAGTGCGCAGGTACATCTTGAAGGCTGAGGTGAACGGCTCTTTCGATTCCTGCTGGATGCGCCCCAAATAGATCTGGCGCTGCCGGTCGAGTTCATTGTCCGGGAATGTCGGATTGAGCACAATATCCGCCATCAATGCGAGGGCAGGGTCAAAGTTCTTCTTCAGAACATTGATCGAGACGTTCGAACCATCGAAACTGCTGCGTGTGCCGAGGTTGGCACCGAGACGCTTGGCCTCATCCGAAATCTCGAGAGCATTGCGGGTCTTGGTGCCCTCATCGAGCAACTCGGCGGTCAGCGAGGCGGAACCGGGACGCTCTTTGGGATCGGCGGCCCAGCCGCTTTTGAGGACGAGATTCGCCTGGATCAGCGGCAGCTTGTGGTTTTCGACTAAGAGCAGGTCGAGACCATTGGACAACTTGGCCTTCAGGATGGTGGGTGGTGTGAACGACGGCTCCGCCATTGGTGCGGGTTCTTTGGAGCGATCGACATCGGCCTTGACAACGGTCAACTCACCCTGCGGGACGATCTGCAGGCTGACACGCTTGTCGAGGTTGATGTACTGCTTGATGTAGCGCTGCACGTCGGCGACCGTCGCCTTGGTGTAACGTTCCATATCCCACTGGAATCGGTCGGGGTTGTCGAACATCGTATTGTATTCATTCAGCTTATCACAGATGCCGCCGAATCCGCCCACCTGCTGGAGACCGCGAACGAAGCGTGCTTCCCACGCGGTCTGCGCCTGTTGCAGTTCGGCAGCAGTAATACCGCTGGCGATAATTTTCTGTAGTTCTGCATCGACTGCTCTTCCCACCTCTTCCAGGGTGTGTCCTTCTTTGGCGGTCGCTACGATGTTGAAGGTTCCGCTCAGTTCACCGGAGGACTGGTAGGCGTTGACATCCTGGGCAATCTTCTGGTCATAGACCAGAGCCTTGTACAGGCGCGAAGTCTTCCCGGAAGTCAGGACGTTCGCCAGCAGGTCGAACTCGGCATCGCCGGGTGAATAGTACGCGGGGCTGGGCCACGCGTAATAGAGGCGGGGCAGCTTCACGTTGTCCTGTGCCACTGACAGTTTGGCAGCATCGAGTTGCGGCACCCAGCCTTCGAGCCGTTCGACCGGCGCGCCGGGGGGAATCGTGCCGAAGTACTTCTCGACCAGCTTCTTGACGGTCGCTGGATCGAAGTCACCCGCCACACAGAGCGAGGCGTTGTTCGGGGCATAGTACAACTTGAAGAAATCGGACACGTCAGTGATCGATGCCGCAGAGAGGTCTTCCATGCTGCCGATGACCGACCAGGAATACGGGTGATTCGGTGGGTACATCATGGAGAGGAGGATTTCGTCTGCTTTGCCATAAGGCTGGTTGTCCTCCCCCTGGCGGCGCTCGTTCTTCACGACATCACGCTGATTGTCCAGCTTCGCCTGCGTCATTGCCGGCACAAGAAATCCCATCCGGTCAGACTCGAGCCACAAAGCCAATTCCAGGTAATTGCTGGGGACGTTCTCCCAGTAATTGGTGCGATCCTGATCAGTCGACCCGTTTATGTTCGCTCCAATCTTCTCCAGCGGAGCGAAGTAATCCGAATCGTGATGCTGGGATCCCTGGAACATCATGTGCTCGAACAGATGGGCAAAGCCGGTGCGGCCACGCTTCTCGTTTTTCGAGCCCACGTGATACCAGACATTGACGGAGACCATCGGGATGGCGTGGTCCTCGTAGAGAATGACATCCAGCCCGTTCGGCAGTTCATACTTCTCGTACTTGATGGGTGGCAGTGTCTCGGCTGACCCCACTGCGGCAAACAGTGCCACCGCGACAAGAGCCAATACACCGGCCGTTAGCAGACGTTTCATGCTTCTCTCCTCCTCATGAGTTAAGATGGTTTAGAGTCCTGAGTTTCAGTCCTGGTCCCGCAACACACCTGACGGGAAAGGTCAAGTTAGGCAATCTTATCGTCTAATGCGAGTCTCTTGATGGAGAACGTCATCGTCGCGTAAATCGTACTGCCGATTTGGCTTAGGGCGCGTGGCTCATCTAATGCTTTAGCTTGGCCAGCCTTGGGTACAAAGAGGCGCGGCTTTCAGCCGCGCCGGGCGACGCCGTACATCCCTTCCCCTGTGCCCCGTTGCCAGATGGTCTGAGCGGTCTTCCTCTCATTCCCAGTTGGCTCGCCAGTAGGCCTGGATGTGGTGCCATGCTTCTTTGGCAGTCTCGGCGAAGCGGAAGAGGTCAATGTCGTCGGGGTCAATGACGCCCTCGTGAACGAGTCCATCGAAGTCGATGACCCGATTCCAGAAGTCCCGACCCATGAGGACGATGGGCAGCCGTTTGACCTTGTGTGTCTGGACCAAGGTGAGAGCCTCGAATAATTCATCCATCGTTCCATATCCGCCGGGGAAAGCAACCAGGGCTTTGGCACGCATCATGAAGTGCAGTTTGCGAATGGCGAAGTAGTGGAATTGGAAACACAGCTCCGGGGTGATATAGTTGTTGGGCTGCTGTTCCATCGGGAGCGTGATGTTGAACCCGATGCTCTTGGCGCCGGTCTCGAAGGCGCCGCGATTGGCTGCCTCCATCACACCGGGACCGCCTCCGGTGACCACCACATACTCGTATCCGTCCTTGCCCCGTCCCGCCTCCGAAACCAGGCGCCCAAACGTGCGCGCCTCATCGTAATACTTGGATTTCGCGAGAATGTTGCGTGCGATTTCCAGCCGTTCGGCCCTGCGAGGATCACGGGGATGCTCCGCAACTTCCTTCTCGAGCTCTTCGACCTGTTTCTGCGCAACATCCCGGGGCAGGATTCTGGTTCCGCCGAAGACCACGACGGTTGAGTGGATGCCGTGTTCGACCAGTGTCAACTCGGGCTTCAACAGCTCGAGTTGCAGGCGCACTGGGCGGCATTCCGGGCGGTTCAGGAATGCGATATCCTCGTACGCCTTCGAGTATGATGGCGAGTCTTCCCACCAGCGGTTTTCAGGGGTCTTGCCGTCGTCAGTCATGATACTCTCTTCCCTATTCCCATCAGAACCATGATGCAAGTCGGATTTGGAACTACTTTCGCAATCCGTGAACGATCTGGTGCCACGGCTCTTCGGAGCCGTGCTCTGTCCCTCACACAGCACGGGTCTAAAGACCCGTGGCACCAACTTCGGCAAGGGAATGAGATGGATTCGGGACTCCGTAACATTGTTCAGATTTGGGGCCGCTCATTGGTTACGAGACAGGTGCCGGATCACAGTTCGAACTCATCGCCCAGATTGGGGATCACCGCTTTGAAACCGCGCTCGCTTTGGATGCGGGCTGCCATCGCCGCGGCGGGACCCGGTTCGCCGTGGGTGATAAAGGTGGTCTGCGGCGGTTTCTCCAAGGCGCCGAGCCAGCGCATCAGCTCTGTGTAGTCGGCATGGCCCGAAAGGCCGCCGACATCGACGACATCGGCACGGACAGTGTGCATCTCTCCGTGAAACCGCAGCAACTTCTTCCCGTCAAGAAGATCGCGGCCGCGTGTACCCACCGCCTGGAATCCGACCAGCGCAATGATGTTCTTTTGGAAGGCCATACGTTGCATCAGATGATGAAGCACGCGCCCGCCGGTGAGCATGCCGCCGGAGGAGATGATAATGCGGGGGCCATCCAGCTTGTTGATGGTCATCGACTCTTCACGCGTGCGATGGTAGGTGATATTTCCGGCATGCAGGGCGCAGTCGGCACCCCCAAGTCGTGACAGATCGAGCCGGTGCCACTTCTCAAAATCACAGTAGATATCAGTGACGTTGGCTGCCATCGGGCTATCGACATGAATGGGCAGGCGCGGTATGCGTCCCTGCTCCTCCAACTCACGCAGGATCAAAACGAGTTGCTGGGTGCGACCGACCGCGAAGGCGGGGATCAGAAGCACGCCTTTGCTCTCGACAATCCGATGGACCAATCCAGCAATCGTCTCATAGGGGTCGGTGGCCTCGTGGAGACGGTTGCCATACGTGGATTCGAGCACGAGATAATCGCTGGCCAAGGGAGATCCGGGGTCGGGCACAAGAGGCGCGTTGTAGCGCCCGATGTCGCCGCCAAAGTAGATGGTTCTCGCGTTCTTGCCATCTCGAACGGTGAGTTGCACAGAGCAGGCACCGAGGATATGCCCCACGGGACGCAGGCAGAACGACAGGTGCGGTGAGAGCGGAATTGTCTCGGCAAAGGGCACCGGTTTGACCAGACGGCTTACCGCCCGCGCGTCGTCCTGTGTGAACAATGGGAGAGCGGGCTTGTGGCGGGTTTTCCCCTCTTTGTTGAGGTAGAAGGCATCTTCTTCCTGAATGTGCGCAGCATCGAGCAGAAGAATCTCGATCATGCGTGCAGTCGGCTCGGAACACAGGATTTCACCGCGAAACCCGCGGCGGTACAGGCGCGGCAGGTAGCCGATGTGGTCGATGTGACAGTGGGTCAGAACGATCCACTGGACTTTGTGCGCATCGAACGGTGGCGAGTCCCAGTTCCGCAGCCGCAGTTCCTTCAAACCCTGGAACAGCCCGCAGTCGATCAGGAGCGAGTCATCGGCCACGCGGACCAGGTACTTGGACCCGGTGACGGTCTGGGCGGCGCCGTGGAAGGAGAGTGCGATCATTGTACCCCTTGGAGGATGGCGGTGACCATGCCTCCGGACATCGTGCGATAATAGCGCGTAAGACAGCCCGGAGCCAGCGCAATGATTGAAATCCGAAACGCCGACCAGGAGTGTTTGCTCAGCCGAAGACCATGTATATTGGGGGATTCCGGAAACCCGGCATCGGACCGTGGATGCCGGAGACGGACTGAGACATTCGGCGGGACAGCGTGGACACCTCTGCAACGATGAATTCGATCTTTAGGAAAGCCTGGGGAGAGGCAAGCGCGTTCCTCGAGCGTCCACGAAAAGCGGGGGCCGTCGATCTGCTGATTCTCCTTGGACTGATCGGCCTGTTCTTCGGGCTGCTCGAGTTGCGCGGCGAGTGGACCGGGGTCTTGCGGCCGACCGTGGTGATCGATCTTTCTCCCTGGGCGTTGCCACGCTATGCGTTCTTCTCGTTGTCGCGTGGCTTGCTGGCCTATCTCTTTTCATTGGGATTCACGCTGGTCTATGGATACTGGGCGGCGAAGAGCCGTGCGGCTGAACGTGTGCTGGTCCCGTTGCTGGATATTCTCCAGAGCGTTCCGGTGCTAGGTTTCATGCCGGCGCTGGTTCTTGGTCTGGTTGCCCTCTTTCCCAACAGCAACATTGGACTGGAACTGGCGGCGGTGGTGATGATCTTCACCGGTCAGGCGTGGAACATGACCTTCAGCTTCTACTACTCCCTGCGTTCGGTGCCAAAAGAAATGCAGGAAGCTGGGATCGTCTTCCGGTTCAACTGGTGGCAGCGTTTCAAATGGGTGGAACTGCCGTCGGCGACGATGGGGCTGGTCTGGAACAGCATGATGAGCATGGCAGGCGGCTGGTTTTTCCTGATGATCAGCGAGGCGTTTGTCCTTGGGGACAAGGACTTCCGGCTCTCTGGGGTCGGTTCCTACATGAGCGTGGCGGTCGCGCAGGGAAACATTCCGGCCATGATGTGGGCCATCCTCGCCATGGTATTGATGATTGTCATCCTCGATCAGATCCTCTGGCGGCCCGTGGTTGTCTGGGCACAGAAGTTTCGGATCGAGGAGGACGGGCATCAGCAAGTGATGACGTCGTGGTTCTTGGATCTGCTTCGTCGCTCCACATTGGCCCGATGGCTGAAGCGACGCGCGCAAGCCGGCATGTCACGCCCATCGGTGGCGACGCCGGATTCGATCATCCTCCGCGATACTGCGGGGCCGGTTCGCTCGCTTGGGCGAATCATCCCGGTTGTGGCTCTCGCATTTCTTGTGATTGTTCTCCTCTACGGTGCCTGGCGGCTTATCGGGTTGGTGCAGTTCGTGAGTCTGGCACAGTGGGCCAATGTTGTCGGCGCGGCGTTTGCGACTCTGGCACGGGTTCTGACTGCGGTTGCACTCGGGACCGTGTGGGCGCTCCCGGCGGGTCTGGCGATCGGTCTTTCGCCCCGGCTGTCGCGGGCACTGCAACCAGTGGTTCAGGTGGCCGCATCATTCCCGGCGCCAATGTTATTTCCGATGGTCATCG
>JAGVEK010000270.1 GCA_020058315.1 Candidatus Zixiibacteriota bacterium | reverse complement strand
CGACAAAGTGCCATTTGATCCGCGCAAATCCACCGACGTTGTGATAGCGGCCCGTCGCCCCGTCTGACCTGCTTGGTTTTCTTTGTCCATGCTCTTGTCCACATTTTTGTCCATGTCTTTGTCCATGCTCTTGTCCACAATTGAAAAGGACCTCATCCCCGCATGAGGTCCTCTTCTTACTGCACTGACAGGCCCTTCCACCTATGGTCAGTACCGCTCTTGTAGTCTCAGGGTCGAGTCGCGCGAGATTGATCAACCGTCCTTTGGTCTTGAGATTCTCCCCGTCAATTCTTCGAGTCTTCTTCTCCGATTCTCCCGTCGCGAACCCAACCCTGCCACGAATTGGAGGAGTTACAGGTCCGCCTTCCCATGAAACAACTTCCGTGCCAATCGCATCCCCCGCTGGCAATCAAACCTAAGCCGCCGGGTCACAATAGATTACGCCGCGTGTCCATGACCCGCCTTTGGTTGGCGGTCGGCGCTCAGCGCAAGCCCTGCGCTGCTATTTTGTCTGCCCACTACTGAACTTGGATAAGCCGCTTTGTCACATGATCTTAACGGACGCATTGAATGCGCCGAAAGAACCGCGATTCCCGCGCCGGGTAGTTGCGACCTGCCAGTCTGAAACTACAGACTGATCGGCACCGGTGTAAACGTGAGGACGAAGATCGCCATCGTAATCCACCCCAGTACGATCCGCCGTCGGCCCAGAGGAATCTCATCAATGAGTGTCGGTGGGTGCTTTGGACGCATCAGGAAGCCCATCGCGACTAAGAACAGCCAGCCAGGCCACCAGAACGAAAGCACCAGCAAGGCCACCATCACTCCCATCGCGCCAAATCGCTGGCGGCGGCCGATGAGTGCGTACGCGATATGGCCGCCATCAAGCTGCCCGATCGGCATCAAATTGAGCATCGTGACCAGAAGCCCCGCCCAGCCGGCGTACGCCACCGGAGACAGAATGATGTCCTGCTCCGGGCCTATCGTCGGCAGCACAATGGCCGCGATCCCCCGAAACAGCAGCGACTCGCCGAGCTTCAGGCCGCCCGTGGTCTCCGGGCCTGCGATCGTTGACTGAGACAAACCAACGAACAGCGCCACCACAGCGACGACAAACCCGGCAATCGGCCCCGCGGCCGCCATGTCAAAGAGTGCCCGGCGGTCACGGATCGGGGACCGAAGCTGGATGAACGCGCCAAATGTCCCCAGGATGCTTGGCACACCGAGGAAAGTCGGCGCCGGAATGAAGTACGGCCACGATGTGTCGATCTTCCTTTTCCGCGCCGCTATGAAATGCCCGAATTCGTGAAACACGAGAATCGCCAAAAACCAGGCGGCGAACTGCCCCCCGATAGATAGCCAGACTGAAACGACCGTCAGAGCGAAAAGCAGCACATTCAACCAGGGGAACTTGTGGATGCTCTCTCCCACGACGACCGTCAGCAGCACATGCTCCGTCAGGTCGCCTTTCGTATCCGCTGCTTCGATTTCGCAATCATACCCGGCTGCGGCATAGCGCCCGCGCACAGCCGTGCGGAAATCCTCCAGCGGCACACGCGGCCGGCCCCGCATCACGATCGTCTGCTTGGTCGAAAACACAGCGTCCAGATCCAGAAGGTCATCAACCAGTCCCTGGACGTGTGCGATTCTCTCGATCGTCTCTTCGCGGCGCATCGGCTTTCCCACTCCCTGGATCAGTCCCCAGAGAGATGTACAGGTAGCAACATAAGCAATTCCCACTCCGCATCGCCATAATCACTGGAATCGAGGTGCCACGGGTCTTCAGACCCGTGCTTTTTGCATGAGCGGTAAGCGACGGCGCACGGCTCTAAAGAGCCGTGGCACCTGCGTGAGCCCTGCAATCTTGCGAAAATGTGGTGCAGCCGTCCTCGGCTGCGCGTACGGGCGAAAGAATGTAGCCCACGGCACAAGCCGTGGGTGACACTCCGTCCACTCCGTCCATTCCGTCCATTCCGTCCATTCCGTCCACTCCGTCCATTCCGTCCACTCCGTCCACTCCGTCCACTCCGTCCACTCCGTCCCCACAAAACCGAAGCGCCCCGCCGAAGACGGGGCGCTCCAAACTCAAGCGAGATGTCTGGTCAGAGCAGAGGCCCCGCATGGAGCGGGACCCCTGCGTGAAGAATTAGTACGCGAACCGGAACTTGCCCAAAGGAGCCGGGCCAAGACCGGACACGTAAGCCAACAGGTAGGCCTGATCCACACCATCAACGACTCCGTCAAGATTGACGTCGCCGCAATAGGTATCAGGGTAGATCTGGTTGGTGGACGCGACCCAGCAAACGTCCCCAAGGTCCACGCATCCGTCGTCGTTCACGTCGCCACGAGCGAATCCGGACCAGCGCGCAGCTCTCTTCGCCACCTCAACAGCCAGCGCCTCGATTCCCGCGTCGGTGTTGGAGACAGCAGGCACGGCGTACATGGCCTGGATCACCTCATTCGAACCCAGCGGGTCCAGATCAAACGGATTGCTGACAAGCCATCCGCCACGGTCTTCCCCGGCAGGAATGGTGACCTCGACGAAACGGAACGGTTCCCGTGTGCAGAGGTACCAGCCGTACGCTTGATCCAACGGCTGCCCGTCACCGACCCAGCGTCCCGGCGTGTGGTTGTAGACAATCGTGCTCGCGCTCGTGTAGATCTTGTACGGACTGAACGCGGTCGGGTCAACGCCGCAATACGCGGTCGGCTGGTTGGGATCAAACATCCCATAAGCGTAACGCGGGGCCTTGCCGTCCCACAGAGCGTACCCGTTGAAATTGTCCGAAACCATGCCCACGTCGATCCCGCCGGTGGCAACGTCCCAGTCAAAGTACGTGGCGCCCTTCAGACCCGTCTTCGCAACCGCGTCGCGATTGTTGACCTTCCACTGGAGCAGCTTGAAGTCCCCGTACATCGGGTCGTTCGCGCCGATCTCGGTCTGGCGGATCTGCGTTCCGATTGTTGCCATCAGGCTCGTCGGAGCGAAGTTGAAATTCGTATCCGAGTACCCGCTCTGTACCCACGATCCAAGAATCTCCACCGGTGTCCCGGGGCATCCGCCATCGCGGCGCCAGCCCATGTGCACATCGGTGCCTCCGTCGAAACCGCACACCGCGTCGGAAAGACGCGGATCCGGTACGAAGAGCTTATGGAAATCGTAGTAGTCGAGATACATCTGCGCACCGCCAATGGTCGCCGATGAGTCGCCCATGATCATGAACGTGCCGTCGAAGATCGACGTGTTCCAGTTGGCGTCGGCACCCCAAGTGAGTGTGCCGGGGTCCGAATCACCCATTGCGCCATGGTTCCACACCTTCTCGACGTTCGGGGCACCCAGGGTGTTCCAGGTGATGGTGGTGTTTTCTTCAGGGCATCCGCCGATGTAATGCACGATCAGGATCGGGTAGTTCGCGGGGTAGTTCATCCCGTTCACGTACCCGAGATCCTCCGGATAGAAGTCCGGATCGTCGGTGACCGACTCGATGTACTCGTCATCCACTCCGCGTCCCAGATCCGTCCCGTCGTATAACCACGTGAGATCTGTCGTTCCGCCGGGGAGGATCGGGTTGGCGCTGTAGGTCACCGGGTGGGTGCGAAGAATGTCCATCGCCCCGGCAACAGTGGCACTGCGCGCGCCTTTAGCGGTAAAGGAATTGTGAGCCGCTTCGAGCGCTTTGTCAAAGGTGGTCAGTTCTTCGTCCGCTGTCACGCCGGCACCGGCCAGACGCGCCTTCTTTGATGGCTGTCCGCCCTCAAAGTAGGTGACATAGTCGCTGCCGATCTTGAGATCGATATACGCCGCAGCGTACTTCTGCTGGATTTGCGAGAAGGCCTTCGCTGTTGGCGCAGGATCGTGGAGGTTGGTCACCGTGATGTTCAAGCCGACACAACCGTCGTTGGCGTAAACACCTGACTCGGTGTACGGTCCCAAGTTGTCGCCGCTGTTCAATGGGACGAGAATCTCCGCCGTCGAATACACCAACTGGCGCAGGAACGGACGGGGCGTCTGGTTGAGACGCCATCCCGTGATGACACCAGCGCCTGCCGGACCTGTCCAGGAACTGCGCGCGCTCACGACCACGTAGTCGTCGCCTGTGATCGCATGGTGCGCAAGCGCCGTACCATTGACGATACCGGTGAACTCGCGCCGCCACTCCATCGACTGATCGGTGGCATTCAGCAGGTACCAGTAGCCATTCCGGTCGCCCGCGAACAAGTACTTGTCGCAGGTCAAAGTCACGGGCCCTGACACCGGGCCGACGCCGACGGCTGCCCAGTTGTACACAGCCTTGCCGAGGGCCTTGTCGACCATCAGCACGCCCGCCGAGGGGACATTCTGTGGAATGTACACGAAATTACGACCGATGGTTGGAGCCGCAAAGATTACCCCGCCTTGGAGGAAGCTCCACAAGGGGACACCAGTGGTCTTGTCGATCGCGTAGCGATGCCCTCTGTCTGTAACCTGGTCGAACATCGAAGCCGCGTAAACAACGTCCCCGTCAATCGAAACACCGCCGGGGAAGCCTTCGTCCAAAGCGGCCACGTTGACGTAGTTCCAGTTCTGCAAGCCCGTCGCCGCGTTGATCGAATAGATCGAACCGTTCTGCAGGTTGTGATCCGCGGTCCCCACATAGAGGTTCGTTCCATCGAACGCTGGCGCATGGAACGCACCCTTGTCGAGCACGATCGGGTTGTTCGCGCCCCAGCCGGCATAAAGGAAACCGGTCGTGACATCCAACGCATACAGCAGGCCGCTGTTGGACACGGAGGTCTTCTCGGTGGAGACCACCACGATCGAGTCGGCGCCAACCGCGTAGACCGCAGCCGAGCCGAAACGGTTTCGCGTAGCCAGCGGACCGTTCGATCCCAAGCCCAGCACACCGCTCGTGACGTCGTTCGACCAGAACGCAGTCGTCAGCGTGGTGTCCCAGCAGGAAATCGAGGTGCCGGTACCACCGGTCAGGAACACACGGTTCCCCTCGACTGAGACGTTCGAACGAACCTGGCCGCCCGTGTAAGGGAAGGCTCCGACCATGTTGCCCGGAGCGCCGGTTGCCAGATCGTACGAATTCACCTCGTTGTCCGACGACACATAAACCTTGCCGCCGGCGATCACCGGGTTCGTGAAGTTCGAAAGCCGGGGCATAAAGGTTGACCACTGCGCCCGAATCTCGCACGGATCGCCAAGATTCATCGACGAAGCGCTCGTCCTCTGGTAATCATGTGCAAAGGTGTTCCAGTCATCCGGACCCGGCACAGCGCAAACGTCCTCGACAATGGGACACTGCTCTTTGCAAATGTAGGCGTCCATCCAGAATTCGCGCTGGGTGTACGCTGTCGGGAACTCGGCCAGATAATGCCACCCCGGCAGAGCGGACGTCGGGGCATAGAATGCGATCGAGTGCGGATCGACAGGACATCCGACGGTCACCGGGGGTCCGGCCTGGATAGCCGTAGCTCCATTGACGCCATCAGATGCCTCGGAGATCGTCACAAAGATCGCCTCTGGGAGACCGCCGTTAAGAGTGCCCCAGACATGATCTGAGAGCACGACGTCGTTCACCAGCGGGTAAAATACCAGGCTGGCGTACGGCACGAGCACCGACTCCAGCAAGGTGCCTGGCAGGGGTGATACGCCGCATGAGGATCCGGCGAGGTCGTCGCCGGCCCACACCTCTACCACGACGTCAGGTGCGCCGCTGGTAAACGGGCCGTAGAGCCCGAATGACACGCTCTTCAACGTGTCCTGGCAATCGGACATAAAGCGCACGCCCATTTTCTTGCGCGTGGCCGTCGGCAGCCCATAGCCGTTTGTCCAGTCGTCATTCTGCCGAACACCATCATACCAGTACTGGTAGTCACAGAGACCCGGTGTGCACTGCGTCGCCGGATCGAGCGGGACGTACCCTTCCGACCACATCAGAAGGTTGAGCTCGAACCAGGCGCACTGCGCCGGATCATTCAGATCGCACCAGCCAGCGCCGTAGTCATTGTACGTGCGGCACAGTTGGCCGACAACCGGCCCGGGCCAGTAGAATCCGCCGTCGTCGGTCAGGATCTGAGCGCCGTTGAGCGGATCAAAAACGACCGGCAAGTAGGCGCCGATGAAGTACGGCCCGATCACGCAGGCCTCAACCGTGAACGGCAGATTGAGTTCGTACGTCATCCCGCCGCTTGCCTGCGTGTTGTTCAAGGTGACCAAGTACACAAGTCCGGCGGACTTGACACCGCCCGGAACCGGACACGCCGGATTCGTGAAGTCGGCGTCAAAGATGACCGGTTGGATCTGATAGGTATAAGGATTGATGAATCCCTCGGATGTTGGCCGCTTGGTCCAACGCCACACGGTCGCCGTCACGTTGAACGTGAGATCTGGCGGGATCATGGCGTCACAGCCGGTCCCAAACGAGTAGGGATACACGCTTGTCGGGTCCTGGAAAACGGCGTATGACTCACCGCCCGTCATCCAACCGGGGATCCGGTAGGTCTGCGGACCCTGCCAATAGCCATTGCAAAATGTGCCCTGGACTGACAAGGGTGTCCCAGTTTGGTAACTGATAGGCGTGCCGGTCTCCTCAACGCGCTGAGCCGGTGCCGCCTTGTCTCGACCGCTTTCCCGCAAGAACAAACCATCCTCTGGCGGGACCGGTGCGGCCCAGCCAAAAACGGTTGCGGTGAGGAGCAGCCCCAAGACGAAAACTGCTACTAAGGGTTTTTTGTGCATTTACGAATTCCTCCTTGAGAAGTCAAATTGGGAAGATCCAGACGGACATTGACCTCCCCCTGCCTCAGGCAGAGGAAGCAAATCAAATGGAAAGGCCACAGTACAGGTCACGCCAGTTGTATCGGTCACGGTGTCAAATCGTTGAACTTTCCATCCAATCATGCTGTCTTTGTCCTTCCCAAATCTTCGTCAGAGAAAAGGCTTTCCGCATCGACTTTCGCGATATGGTTGAGGGAGTCGATTACGGGGTTGCCGAAACGGCTTCTGCTACAGTCACTTTGCGCACCCGCCAAAGCAGGCCGCAATGCGGGGAAAATGGAATGTTTCGAACGGGTTCGGAGGAGAATGTACAACCCCATCCGGTCCATCTTCCTTTCCCTCGCAGAAAGGAATCACCGTCGGATAGGTCTTCAGTTCGAAGAGTCGCCGTTAGTTGCTTAAGCCAACGGCCTTTAAACGCTCGGCAGTAAGATATATCATCCCCCAAACCTGTCAATGGCTTTTCTCCATTTTCCCACTTTTTTTTCGATTGAGCAAAGATTTTCCGCCGCCACCTCGGTTGCCACGTGTGCCACTGACTTCAGCGCTTGTTGAAGAAGGCCGGACAGGAGTGTCCGGCCTACCGGTATCCGCTTCTTTGGCAGGGCGGACACTCTTGTCCGCTCTCCAGCAGGGCACACGACAGGCTTTTTCAACAGACCCTTCAGTCAGGGGTTCTCAGACTACAACCAGATGTAGGGTGCGTGCCGCACGCACCATTTCTGAGTTAACCCGGCCGGCCTCCCGCCCGCCCCCCCCATTCCCGCTTGACTTCCATCCCAGCCGCCCCATAACCTGCCCAGGGGCAGATTGTAGCATCACCAGCGAGAGTGCGTCGTGTCAGCAAGCACCGAGCACACCGGCCTATTGGAACTTCGACGGCTGCTTGCCTGTATTGTGTTGATTGTGACCGTCTTAGGCGTGCGCTTGACGGTTCCAGCCCAATGCACTCCCCCGACAGTTCTCCCCCCCGTCTATCGTGACGATGGCATCGCAACCCTCCAGTGGGTTCACCCGCAATGCTTTGGTGACACGGTGCGCGCCCACACCGGAGTGTTCACACAGCAATTCTGCGTCAGCGAAACCTACTCGGACAATTGCATCGCCATCAAGCTCCCGAACACCGCCACCCCAGCTCTACTCCACGTCATCTCGTCGTATTTTATTGGCAAAACAGGGGTTAGCCAGTACGAGTGGTCCATCAAAGCCTCGTTCACATGGACCCTGTGCGCAGATTCCGATGGTGTGCCGGGTGGCCCGCTATACCCAAGCGTAACCAGCCAGTTAGGGGAGAGCGATTCCCTCCTGCATGGTGGCTGGTTCGGGCAGCCCGTAAACTGGTGGTTGCCCGACTCGACGACAGGGGGAGTGTGGTTGGTCGGCCGTTGGCCAGAACCCGCGAGGAAAGTGGTCCGCCTGGGTTCTGATGTCTCGAACTGTCCTTTGCCCCTGCAGCTCGGCTACAATGAGGGGACCGGCCTGCAGTGGATGTCATCCCCCGATCCGGGCTTGTTGATCGGGATGGAGATCCTCCATTCGCAATCGGACACGAATGACACCCTATCGTCCGCCGGTGGATTTCTGGTTGTTCGGGAACTTCTGGAAGGCCCCATGTCCCCGAGTTCAGACACCGCGATCCTGCAACAGGACGATCCGTTCATCTGGAATGACTCGCTCTCTGTTGTGGGACAAACACTTCGCTATCGTGTCGCCGCCCCTTGCTCGTCGGGT